>CAZJUB010000067.1:0-14243 GCA_964549075.1 uncultured archaeon
AGATAGTATGTATGATAGCAGAGCGTATGGGGCTGTTGGATAAATATACAGAAGGCAAATCCATCAGTGAATGGATAAAGTTTGGTTTTGATAATTCCGGCGTTACCAGATACATTAACTATGATGAATTTAAAGATAAGGGCTACTTTGTAGTTCCCACTGATCCAGAGTGGGAAAAATATCCTGCTGGCTTAAGAAAATTTCATGACGATCCCGAGAATAACCCTTTAACTACACCAAGTGGTAAGCTGGAGTTCTACTCAAAGAGACTTGCAGAAAAGTTCCCAGGAGATAATGAAAGACCGCCATATCCCAAATGGATTCCATTTGGCGAGACGCACCAGGAAAGCCTGCAACACTCGAGAGCGAAGCAATTCCCCATGCTGGTCATGTCCAATCATCCCAGGTGGGGTGTTCATGCCAATCATGATGATGTCACTTGGTTTAGAGAAATCAAAACCTGCAAGGTAAGAGGTCCCGATGATTACCAATACCAGCCTGTCTGGATTCATCCATTAAATGCCGCAAAAAAAGGCATTCAGGACGGAGATGTAGTCAGAATATACAATGAAAGAGGCGGGGTCCTAGCCGGCGCTTTTGTGACTGAAAGGATAATACCGGGAGTGCTATCTATAGACCACGGCGCCAAATATGATCCGATAATCCCGGGGATTCTGGATAGAGGCGGCGCTATCGATACAATAACTCCGCGCAATAGAACCTCTAAGAATGCCACTGGTATGGTATGCAGTGGTTTCCTGGCAGAGATAGAACGTGTTTATGGTATATGTAAAGCTGAAGGTTTAGAAGCACCTATTGTGTTGCAAACAAAATATAATCTACTAAACAGGGAAATTGAACTATCCCACTTGTCTACTTTTAATTATACAAAAATAGGTCTAGCTACTTATTCTTCTTTAGAGGAAGGAATACTTACTGGCAAATATAATCATGGAATACCTTCTGATGCACGACTAAAGAAACTTAAAGGAACTGTATTCGAAGAGATTTCTACAGAGTTTTTCAACTAAAAACTAACAGAAGAGTATCTAGAAAAACTAAGAAAACTAGAAGAATTAGCTAAAGAACAAGAGATTTCTATGGCTCAATTATCACTAGCATGGCTATTATCAAAAGATTTTGTAAAAACAGCAATAGTTGGTGCGAGTAAAGTAGAACATATAGAAGATAATGCGCATACATCTAAACTTAATCTAGAAAAAGCTGTTTTTACAAGAATTGAAGAGATAATGGATAATGAACCTGTAGACCATGGTGAGCATGCTAGATGGAGTTATACTGTTCTTACTAAGAAATTTAAAGAGTGGAATAATAGACTACCTTCAATTGCTCAAGACAGAAGAGAAGCAAAGAAAGAAAAAGAAAAAGTAGAAGATTAGAAAACTATGTCGAGTGTCTTTACTTGATATTAAAGATTCTGTACTAGACTTTTATTCAATTCAGATGGATTATCATTCTGATAAACTGAAAATGATTTAAAAATGTTCATAAGTAATAATCTATTGAAATGTAAGTTGTGAAAGTACTGAGATATCTAGAAGTGTTGTTCTTAGTAAGTATAATAGTATTACCTATTATCATCAATACTACAGCTCTAACACTTTGTGCATCTTAAAGTTGGTTATAAAGAAGGTGATGTGATCTTCGATCTATTTGGTTTCATTAAATAATATCTGAAAGAGTTATGTACCACAACAACAAAGTTATACACCAAACAAACAGATATTGAACCCAATACATATTGGTGTGACACCAAACTTAAATATAGACTCCTTAGAAATCATATTAGATGGACAGATATGGCAGAATTAATTACTTATGCTATTTGGATTTATTTTTTGTTTGGATTGTTGGCTTTTCTTTGTGAATATATAGATTCAGCACTAGGAGGAGGATACGGTACTCTAATCGTTCCTTTACTGATTCTTATATTTGGAATACAAAGTGCTTATCTAGTTCCTGCAGTTCTTTTTACTGAGATTTTTACGGGATTTGGATCCGCAGCTTTACACCATTTTGTAGGAAATGTGAATTTCTCTTTTAAAAGAAAAAGGGAAGATGCAACGATGAAAGTAGTGGCTAGTAAGTTAGATAATCTTGAAAATGGTCATCTAACAGAGAAAAATCGTGAGATTAATAGTACATTGCATTTAAAAATGGATAATTTTTTCAAGAGCTTTAAAGCTTCTGATGATTTTAAAGTATCAGCAATTCTTGCAGGTTTTGGGATTATTGGAGGGGTAATTGCAGCCTTTATTGCATTAACCATTTCTAAAACAGCTTTAAATACATATATTGGTATTTTAGTCACCTTAGTTGGTATATTCGTTGTATCTAAGTTTAAATGGAAATTCTCTTGGTGGGCAATTTCTGGAATAGGATTGTTAGCAGCATTTAATAAAGGATTGTCAGGAGGGGGGTATGGTCCGCTTATTTCAGGGGGACAAATAATGGTAGATAGAAATCCAAGACAAGCTGTAGGTTCGACTTCACTCGCGGAGGCAATTGTTTGAGTTGCTTCTATAATTATCTATTATGTAAATCCAATCCATATTTCAGCTAATATCAATTATTGGTATCTTGTTGATGCTCTATTAGTAGGTAGTATGTTATCAGTACCTTGTTCGGTATTAACTGTAAAATATATCCCAATCAAAAAACTGCAACCGATAGTGGGTATTTTCACATTATTATTAGGGATTTTCATATTGCTGAAAACATGGGTACCAGGATTATCAGGATGAAATGATTATTTTATAAGATTGTGGTATTCAACCACTCTCTTACCAAACGCTTCGATTCTTAATTTACCAGCTGAATATTACTGACAGTATTGTAAATATTGAAACCAGTAAAATTGCTATTCCTGAAATTAAAGTTAAATGCTTTCCGCCTATTTTCCCTTTAATTTGATGTCCAAATAAAGCTCCTAAAAGCAGAGTGAAGGCTAAAACTAACAAGATATACCAATCTATTTGTAATTCAGAAACAAAAGATCTAACAACATATGTAAGACCTCCAACAAAAGTTTTCATTACAATGATGAAGAGAGATGTACCTGTAGCTTTCAAAGGATCTATTCTGAACAAAAGTATAAAAATTGGTACTTGGATCCAACCTCCACTTATACCAAACAATCCTGATATTGCACCTATAATTAAACCTAGTACAAACGCTATAGATAAACTAATGTCATGTGCAAATTCACCGTTATGTATCCTATATAATGGTTTTATCTTTCCTAAAAAGGTTAAGAGAACTGATTCTCGATCTGAATTATCAGTGTTTTTTTCTTTTTTTCTATCTTTTATATATTGTGCAATCATTCTGATACTAAAGAATAAAGCCAAAACTCCTATCAAAATCACAACAATTGTTTCTTTTATCTGATGAATACTCATTGCTCCAACAAAAGTTCCCATGACTGAAGGTATTCCAAAAATTAAACCAAATCTTAAGTCAACTTGGTTTCTTTTCCATGCACCAATTGTACCTAACAAAGCAGGAAAAAATAATGCAGTTAAGACTGTAGCAACAGCTGTCTCTGCTTCTATAGAAAAAATGAGAATAAGACTCGGAACGAGAAAAATTCCCCCTCCAAATCCCGCAATATTTCCTAAAATGCTGACTACAAAGGCAATCAGACCAATTAACAAAATTTGAAATATTAGAAGCACAAATAGTCTACACTAATTGTTCTTTTAAAATATTGTATGAGATGCTACTTCTCTATAGTATTCATTTTATTCAAATGTTATTACGACGTGACCTTTCTTAGTACCTTTTTCAATATATTCATGAGCTTTTGCAGCCTTTTCAGCTACAAAGATTTTATCAACAACTGTTTTTATTTTTTCTTGCTCTATCAGTTCCTTAATATAAATTAAATCTTCAGCTTTATCTTCTAGAAGACCAAGAACAGTATTTTTGTTAGTTGTAATTTTCAACCATAATATCTGAAATAATTTTAACAATCCAAATGTTGCAAAAACATAATAACCTTCTTTCTTTAGTGATTTCTTGCTTTTTGATATTGAACTTTTTCCATTTGTATCAAAAATCACATCATATTTATCGCGGTTCTTAGTGAAATCTTCTTTTGTATAATCAATCACTTTATCTGCTCCAAGAGACTTTACATAATCCATTTTCTTTGTACTACATACTCCTGAAACTTCTGCATCAAATAGTTTAGCTATTTGTACTCCAAAAGAACCCACTCCTCCTGAAGCACCAAATATTAGAACTTTTTGTCCAGGTTGGATATTTGCTTTTCTTAAGAAATATAGTGCAGTTAACGCTCCTTGAGGAATTGAAGATGCTTGTTCAAAAGTCAAATTATTAGGTTTCAATGCAATTGTCCCATCCTCAGGTAAACAGACATATTCAGCATAAGCACCTAATTTGTTCAGGAATGCATAAACTTGATCTCCTTTTTTGAACATCTTCACATTTTTCCCAATCACATCTATTTCACCTGCCAAATCAGTACCTAAAAGAGTTTGTTTTGGTTTTCTAAGACCTGAACTTAATCTACTCATTAACCAAAATCCTTGAGGTGCTGTACTACTTCTTTGCCAACAATCAAATAATGTCACAGATACAGCATGAACTTTGATTAAAACTTCATTTTCCTTTGGAATAGGTTTCTTAATTTCTTTTAATTGAAGAACCTCGGGAGAGCCATATTTCTCGTAAACTATTGTTTTCATTAAACTCACAAAATCCTATGTAGTGTCAAAAATATTCTACTGCTATTAAGTGTTACTTTTCAAATTTCGAAAATTAAGGAATTGAAAGAAGACCTACTTTGTTTCAAACATCCTTAAATTTTTTACGATGAATTTGAGAAATCAATACACTAGTCAATAAAACGACAATAATTGGTAGAAATGAGTAATTGGTTTTAAGAGGTTCTGAGATCTTTTCTGCTTCTTGTATTGCTGCTGTAGCATTGACCATCCCATAACCATAATAAATATCTTTTCCGGGAGTTCCGAGATCAATAGCAGTGTTGTGTAGTATTTCTCGAGTTTTTTCTAGAGTTATTGACCTGTTTAACGACTTCATTAAAGCTACAATTCCTGTAACTTGAGGAACAGCAAAAGAAGTTCCAACCTTATAATAATAGCAACAAGGATACCAAGTACTATACAACCAGTAAGATGTAGAATCATCAAAATCTCCGCCAGGTGCTACAAGTTCAAGTTTTTCTCCATAATTGTTGTAATCAGCAAGTTGATCAGCATAATCAGTTGCACCGACCACAATAACTTCATCATATGCACCTGGAAAAGCTATTTCATTCAAACCTCCTCCTAAATTTCCTCCAGAAGCACCTATCATGATCACATTATGATCGTATGCATATTTGATAGTATCTTGGAGGTCAGTAATATTATAAAACTTATCTAGACTAAAATTGATAACATCAGCTCCATTATCGACAGCATAACGGATAGCTTCAGCTAACTTTCCTGAAAGACCATATAAATTGTAATCCCACACTTGTACATTCATCAGAGTTACATCGGGAGCTACTCCAACCATACCTGCACCATCCATCTCTGCAGCAAGTATCCCTGCCACAAAGGTTGCATGACCATTTATCTGTACATCTCCATCTGGTCCAGGAACATTATCACCATAAACGAAATCCCACCCATATCGATCATCGATGTAGCCATTATGATCATCGTCTTTACCATTATCAGCTTTTTCATCTTCATTAATCCATTGACAATGAGTTAGCTCTGGATTAGAGAAATCTATACCTGCATCAATAACTGCAACAACTATCTCTGGTGATCCTGTAGTAATCTCCCAAGCACCTTTTATGTTTATTCTATCTAAATACCAGCCCATTTCTGAATCATCTACAGTAAGAGTTTTGGTATTTGAGGCAAATTTACTTGAAACAGTCGGTATGAGAAGAATAAATACTATTACAGAAAACAAAAAACTTCTTTTCAGTCTATTCATTGTTAACTCAAGAAGATGGAATCTCATACACTTATAAATTTTCAAATAAATTCTTTCTAACGTTCTGAAATTAATTCCCCAACTACTTTGAGTTGATAGTTTGTGTTTTAAAAATCAAATTTAAATAACACAAATGTTGCTGAAGTTTATGTTTTCATTAACTGAATATTATGAAATGATTGAGACAAATAGAAATTCATACTTCGGTCTTTTCAAAGTAGTTGATAAAGAGATTTTCTATACAAATGCAATTGAAAACACTTGGTCAGCTGAATTAATTTTTAGGCATTTACTTACAACGTTAAATTGGTTCAAAAATATAATTCCCAACATAGATTTTGAAGACACAAAATTAGGGATAGATATAGGAAACAGAATTGAGGACAGAATCAGTTTAGAAGAATTAGAAGCAGAATTTCAGAGAATTTCAACAGTTGTAAGAGAGGGAATAGAGAAAATGACCTCAGAAGAAGAGGAAGAGGAGCTAGTTTTTGATTTTGGGAAGAGAAAAAGAAAAAATGTTATAGCAGATCTTCTGTTTCATGAAAATAGTCACCTTGGACAAGTTTTATGGATTTTCAAAAGAACTACAGGCTGGACAGATCAGAATATAGATGACAAACTAGAAAGACCAATATACTAAAATCAATAATATAAAAAATCTAATCTTTTCTTAAGGAAAGACAGCTACATGTAATCTTAACCAACAAACAGATTAAAACACCTTACGTATCGTTAATTAAACAAATCTTTTTTTGATAATACGCAAAACACCATAAATTTAAATTAGATATTATTTAATAATTCAATTATTTTTTTATTAAATCAATCAAATAATTAGGTTTATAAGGGTTTTTGAAAATCTTGTTTACATCTAACTAAAGAGGTAAGAAATATGAATTATAACTTTATTAACTTTCAGACTACAATAAGTGAGCTTGAAAAAAAATGTCAGAAGATGGTGAAAGAGAATGATGTTCCTGGATTGTCAGTTGCTCTAGTTTCAAGTGACAAAATAGTATGGATGAAAGGTTTTGGATATATCGATAGAAAAAAGGCGAGAGAAGTAGATGAAAATACACGTTTTGCATATTCATCAACAGGTAAATCCATAGTTTCTGCAGCAGCAATGAAAGCAGTTCAAGAAGGTTTAATTAATCTTGATGAACCTTTAATAAAGTATTATCCTGAATTTTATGTTCAGAGTATTCATGAGAAAGATGCTTATAAGAAAATAACTTTTCGACATTTACTTTCACATTCAGCAGGATTACCTAATGATGGTCCCCCTGGAAGAGGTTTTGATGAGAATGGAAAAGAATATGATCCCACTTTTGAAGAAAAAATAGCGAGCTTACAGGGATGTTGGTTAACTTTTCCTGTCGGTAGTAGAAAGCGATATTCGAATTTTGGTTTTGATTTGGCAGCTTATGGTCTTCAGAGAGCAAGCGGGAAAGATTATCCTGAATTCGTTAAGGAGGTTTTAGCAGATCCATTAGGGATGACTTCGCTAATTTATAAAAGAAAAGAAGCTTTTAAGGAAACTAACACTGCAAGAGGATTTCTCGGAAAATATGAAGCAGTAATTCGTGATAGTCATGATTATGGTGCAGGAATGCCTTTTCTTTCAGTAAAGGATTTAGCTACTTTTGCACGATTTATATTAGGAAGAGGAAAAATTAATGGAAAAACAATTGTCAAAGAAGAATATTTGAAAGAGATGCTTAAAGGGGATTATAGTTACGATTTCTTTACTGGAGCTGTATCGAGATTCTCTAGTTATGGTCTAGGAATGTTTCTGAATAGTATCAATAATAGTATTAAAGTTTGGCATCATCCGGGAGGAGCTTTTGGGTATGCTACTACAATGGTTATGATACCAGAATATGATTTAGGAGTAGTTATGATGACTAACGACGAATATAATGCGCCAATAACACCTTTAACAGTTGATACAATTAAATCTATGCTAGTAGAATGTGGTTTAACTATCAAAGAGAAAGAGAATATAGATAGAAGGAAGGATCCTGTTGTAAAAGTAGAAATTGAAGAGTTAAAAAAATTAGAAGGACATTACTCATCTATAGGAGGATCGGATATCAAGATAAATTGTAAAGATGGTACTTTGTTCCTTGACCATCACAAACTCACTCCTCATAGTAAAACAGAATTTAGCACAGAAAGACTTCCTGTTGTTATATTTGAGGTAAATAGTCAGGGGATACCTGAAAGACTACTCTTTAATCATGTTGAACATGGATGGTGGCCAGCAAATTTTATCAAGAAAATTGAGAACATACCAGAACCAAAGAAAATTGATTGGGACAAATTCAAAGGTTTATATATCTGCTATTATTACGGAATTGAAAGAAGCTATTTTGCTATCAAAGAAGGAGAGACGAGTCTAATCATGAAGAACTTTGATGGTGAGAGAGAACTTTTTGAAAGTGGAGTAAAACCTAATCTCTTCTTCACATTCAATGGTAATGGTTATGAGTTCAAAGAAGACTTCCTTTTGGTAGGGGGAAATGTTAAAACTTTTAGATACGATAATCCAGTTCTAGATTTGTTAGAATTATCAGAAAAAGAACCTAAAAGCCGTAATCTTGAGAAATTTGATTTAGAATTCCTAGAAAGTTTGTTAAGATTTCTGGAGAATAATGATGAAGCAGACAGTATCAAGCAACTAATTGAGAAGATAAATAAAGACTAACTTCTCTAAAAAATTCTCTTTTTTTAAAAAATCTTATTTATATAGAAATATTCTTTAGATTTAAGTGTGGTTAAGATGAATGAAGATTATCTTCATTTCCTGAAATACAAAAAAAAACCTTCTCCAACAACCTTGAAAAGATATATAGAGGACTTGAAGATGTTGAAAAAATATATTCAGGATTTTAAGAACGATAAAGAGATTAACAAAACTACACCACAAGATATTGAAGATTTCTTGTTCTGGTTAAAAGAAAAAGATGACCAAAGAGCATTTTTATGCTGCAAAGGAATAGCGATATATTTTGAGTTTCTAAAACGATATGATCTGCAAGCTAAAACTGTAGATATAATGTGGGAGCTAAACGAAAAACCATTGTTGTTATATAGAATTCTAAATAAGCCAGGTTGGACTGTTTGGTTTCTTTCACAGAAAGGAATAATTAATGTACAGGATATGTTAAAGTACGGAAACACAAAAGAAAAACGAGAATCGTTAGCAGAAGTGCTTGAAGTTCCTGTTGAAGAAATAACAGAACTAGTAAAAATAGCAGAATTAACAAGAATACCAGGTTTGAAAAGAAAAAGAGCAAGATTATTCTACAGTTCAGGATTTGACACTCTGAAGAAAATAGCTAACTCTACTTCTCAAGAGATTATTGAAAAAACATCAGAATATATTAAAAAGTTCGATTTTAAAGGGTGGCCACCTGAAAGAAAGGAAGCTGAAGAAGCTATTAATATTGCAAAAAATCTTCAATCAAGAATAATAGATTAGGAATGAGTAGCATGGATGAAGAAGGATTTAGAGAGTTTCAGTTGAAGAAAAAACGAAGCCCAAGAGGTGTTGATATCTATGTTACTATGTTAAAGAAGTACCAGAACTTCTTACAAAAACATAAAGGACACAATGAAATAAATTTATCTTCCACTGAAGATTTAATCGCTTTTGGAAAATGGTTGAAGGAAGAAAATTTTCAGCAAACAATCATTAATGTCTATAAATTGGCTCTAAAAGATTATTTTATCTATAAAGAAGAAGTGAAATTAGCAGAAATAGTTGAAAATGGATTTAAGAATTGATTTCTAAATTAATTTTTTATCATCATTTTTTGTTAACAAATTTTTTATAGTCTCACGATAAAGATTCTCTTTGAAGAGTAAGTTGGGGAGTTAGAAATTGTTTATACAAAAAGAATTAGATAAAATCAGAGAAACAATAAGTGAAATAAAAAAGGAGAATAAATATTTGCTTGATATTCTTGATAGTTTGATGAAGATGATTGACTATAACAATCAAGAAATTCTGAGATTCAAAAAAACAGAAAATGATAAGGTAGGGGGAGAAAAAGCAAACGGAAGAAAATTAAGAGAATATAACATTGAACTTATCAGAGTTTGTGAGCAACTGAAAACCTTGAAGAATCAATAAAAACTAGTAAGTAAATAATTTAGTCATAAAGTGTTGTTTCGAAAAAAATTCAGTAGAAATTAAGTGAAAAAAGATAAATTGTTATCTTATAGAATTTAGAAATGTAAATAGTGCTAGTTGAAAATAATGACTATAAGTGGTTAGTTGTTCTGATCAGCTGCTCTCCATAAGAATCCATGTTTCTGTGAAACTTCTATAAAACCATATTTTTCGTAGAGTTTTATTGCTGATGTATTTGTTATATCTACTTCTAGATAGCTCTCTTTTATTCCTCGTTTAAACAGGCTCGAAAGAATCTCTTCCATTAACACTTTCCCAAGTCCCTTCCCTCTGTGTTCGGGTAGTACACCTATTGGCCCTAGTTCTATAAAACTATCATAATCATGCACACCAGCTATTCCTACAACTTCATCATCTTTCTTGACCACTTTAGCATCATCGGTAAATTGAGTGTGAAAAGTAAAATTCCAATATTTTGACTCTTCTTCATCTAAACTACTAGTAAAATGATCAGTATCAGTTGCAAAAATGTTCTCATAACAATCTAATAGCTTATCTCTATCTTGTAGATTCATGGGTTCAACGCGATAATCACTGTCAAGAGTATTAACTTTCAATGTTTCTTCTGTTATCTTATTTTCCATACAAAGAACAGTGTGAGTTTGAATCATACCAGAATTAAGGAAATACTCTTTAATTTCAAGATAGGTATCCAAATATTCTTTAGTAGCATCAGTAAAAACACGTACATTACTAATATTCTTCTTTGTAGCATAGTTGATACTATAATGAATTAACTTCTGAGCAATCTCTATTTTGTTTATATCTGAGAATATGATAGGGTGATATTCATAGAGATTCATGGTACAAGGAATAGCATCTCTTACTCCTAGCCAACCTACTAATTTATCAGATTCATAAGCTAAGAAATTGTTTGTAATGAAGGACTTTAAGAGAGAATCTATTCTCTTAGTGATTTTGCTTAGTTCTTCCTCTGTTAATTCTCTACCAAGTTCGTTTCTTTTTCGTTCTACATGATGTTGAACTAATTCCTCTTTATCTAAGGTAGAATTCTCAGACTCTTTGATTATCAGCATGCGAAGGATGTTTATTCAAACACTTTAAACCTTTTCCATAAGATTTGAATCTGTCTTTTTCTTTATCAGAACCTAAAAACAATTTATTGAGAAAATCCGTAATCTCCACTTTGATACTAGTTTTCAGCTTTAACTTCATAATGCTGAGATCTTGCATCAAAACGCGAAAGTAGAGCTCGTGCTTCTGGAGGAACAACAGCTACTTCATAGTCTTCACCTGCAAATGTTCGAACAGCTTCCAACGATTCAAACCACATTATTGTAACGAATTCTACTTCATCACCAACATTGCGACGAAGAAGGTGAATTTTCTTAAAGCCTTCAATTTCTCGGTCTATAATACCAATGAAAATTTCTCTCTTGAGAAGGGACTCATAAGCATCTGCGTTCTCAAAAGTAGTCCAACCATGCCAAATTCGACTTATCATCATAAATTCCATCTTATCAGCAATTAATATCTATATCATCTTTTTATCTATTTTGGCAATATAAAGAGTATAACAGATGATTTAAATTTCATCAAGTTCTCTTCTTGAAGTTTCTTTTACTCAATTTCACTATACTCAATGAGAGTACAATGAATAATAAGAGTGATGTTTGCACTGGATAACTTGCTACGGTTGGTGTTTCATGTCGTTCAACAATTTCCAAAACAAAGAAGCCTGAAGCACCATCAACTACGAAGATATAATTACCAACTAATTCACAATCATGAGCAGCAACGACATTGTCTCTTTGTTCCGCGATCTTTGAGATAACAGGTAATCCAGTAATATCAAATAACTCAACGCCATAATTATCAGCTACAGCCATAACAGTACCATTTCCTCTTACACCAAGTTCTTCTCCTCCATCATTATCATAATAACTTCCTAATAAGACGGGAGAAGCAGGAATAGAAATATCAAATACATTAAGACCATTACCATGTTTTCCAGCATACAAGTAATTTTCATGAATTGTAAGACATGTAACACCTAATGTAGAAGGGATAACGGATATTCTCACAGGAGTAGAAGGTTCAGTTATGTTGACTACATCAATCCCAATCTGTGGATTTGCAATATAGACTATCTCTCCTTTTGCAGCTGTTTGCCAATAATTTCCACCAGTTGAATATTGTGATTCAAGAACAGGATCGCTTTTATTACTTACATCATAGATAAACACTCCATTATCATAATCAGTAATAAAAGCTAAATCATCAAGAGCAAAAGCATCGGTTGCTATTGTTGTACTATTATCATGTCCTATAATCTCAGGAGAATAGATATCAGTTAAATTTACAATATAAAATCCTGCGTATAAATCTGCAATATAGGCTATTCCTTCAACAACATAAGCACCTAGTGAACCATAAGGAAGAGTTACATTCTGGACCATATTAACGTTATTAGGATCACTTACGTTGAAAATTATAAGACCATCATTACCAGTAATATAAGCGTAATTACTTTCAATTTGAATTGTATATCCAACATCTATATCATATTCATCAACTCTGACTAAATTGAAAGACTGAGCAGATGTAAGAGCTGTAAAGGGGAGTAAAGGCAGAGTTAGAAGAGTAATGATCACAAAAATAACGATTTTACTTTTCTGAGACATAACCAAAGAATAGAAAAGATATTTATTAAAAATACGTCAGAATGCAAACAGAACTTAAACGCAACAGTAATTTAACATACTTAGAAAAAATTAAAAAAATTGAGAAGGTCTAATCCTTTGAATAATTTTCGTCAGCTAGTAAGATCAGCTATTGTAAAATCAATTAGCTCACTCCAATTTCCTGCTGAACTTTCATAATATACATCAGGGGGAGTGTGAGTCTCTTCGTTGATATCTCCATTCGGAAAAAGACCTAGCAGGTAGGAAAATCGAATTATTAATTTACTGTTAGGAAGTACAAAATAGGTAGCATCTCCTATTCCGTCACCTCCAGTATTTGTACCATACAAAGTAGCAAAACCTGTGTTTTTGCAGAAAACAGCAAAGGATTCAGAAGAAGAAAAGAGTAGCTTATCAATCAATACAGAGATAGTTCCATCGAAATCGACAGTATTTGTTGTTCCAATTGTAGTAGATAATTTATAGATTTTTACTTCATCAGATTGTGCTTCAGGAGGTAAATGGTCAAAACTTGACTTTGAAGCTCTAAAGATCCATCTTCTTTCTCTTGCCATCATATGTGAATAAGTAGCTTTATTGTCAAGAGCAAAATAAGAAGTAGAGGTAGTCTTTTCTTTCAGCAGAGGTTCTACAATTTCTTGCACCCAGAAATTATCATTTCCCCCAGCATTTCCTCTAAGATCAATAATCAGATGGTCATAGTCAGCAATTGATGCATAAAAAGACATTATCTGGGAATGAAGTTCAGGAGTAGGATTAACCATTCCTCCAACTTGCATATAACCAACTTTTTCTGGTACATATCTAGTTGTTGAGACAGTTGGGAAATTAGGGTAATATCCTTTCCAATTTACTGATGCATAACTAATAGAATCGTAGGATAAGGTTTTGTTGAAAAAACCTCCAGTAGTGTTTTCAAAGGCGAAATCAGTTGAAAAACCGAGATGTTGAGGTCGTAAGAACTCCACATAGTTTCTGCTTCTCGCATAATCGTAGTGAAGATAAGTAACATTGTAACTATTTTCTATCAACTCGTGAATAGGCACTCCATTTACAGAGATAACCTTGGAACCAAGCAAGTTAATATCAGTTGAATTCCAAACATCATGAACATTATACTCACCTTTATCATAAACCATTAACACATTGTAATTGATTCTATTCAAAGCAAGTAATTGATCATCTCTTTGATACATGAGAGTATTATAGATATCAATCCAATATTGGTTGGCTTCAACAACTTGCTCACTGAAAATTTCATAATAGGGATATCTATCATCTTCTACGAAATATTGACGTTGTGTAGAGGTATAAGAAGGAGGTACCAGATAGGTATGGCAGTTTTGTAAAGAAGTAATAGCATCTAGTAT
>CAZJUB010000068.1:0-13843 GCA_964549075.1 uncultured archaeon
GTAAAACAATAGAATCTATATTAGCTTCACCTATGACAGAAACAGAAATAGTTACAGCAAAAATTCTTTCATCATTACTTCCATCATTTTTAGGAACAACTATCGCAGCGATTGGTTATATGGGTATAACAGATTTTATACTATGGAAGAGCGATGTAGGTATTATTTTATTCCCAGATTTTCTCTCTATTGTTTTCGTATTAATTTTTGGTCCATTATTCTCTACAATTAGCGTAGAATTAATGATAATGGTTTCTACCAAAGTTAAAAGTGTAAGAGACTCTTATCAGATTGGCTCTTTAATTGTACTTCCCTTAATATTACTCATAGCTGCTGAAATGTTTACTTTCTTTTTTGCATCATATGCCACTTTATTTGGGGGAGTAGCAATAATGCTGATAATCATAGCAGCATTATTCAAAATAGCTACAGCAATATTTGATCGAGAGAAAGTTATTACGAAGATGGTTTAAATTGGACTGCTTCTACCATTTCTCATAATGTATTTTATTCTTATCGTATCTATCTGAAGGCGATTTTTCTTCTGCAGGATAACCTATCGGTATATATGAAACGGGATAAATATCTTTAGGTAATTTGAATAATTTTCTAAAAGATTCTACTAAATCATCTTGTGGGTATATTCCAACCCAGACACTTCCTAAACCTAATGAATTTGCACCTAACAAGATATTAAGAGTCGCTGCAGCACAATCTTGAACCCAAAAACCTCTTCCATCAGACCTCTCCATGTTACCGCATACAAGGATAGCTACTGGAGCTTCTTGAGACATTTTAGCATAAGGATGGATTTCTGGTATATAATCTAGTGTTTTACGATTTTTAACTACAATAAAGTCCCAAGTCTGTTTATTACCTGCTGAAGGAGCTGCCATAGCTGCTCTAAGAATTTGTGTAATCATTTCATCTGTAACATGATTACTTTTGAATCTGCGAATGCTTCTTCTTGTAAGAATGTTCTGCATTAATTCACCCTTTTAGTAACTAAAGATAGGATATATAAAAAATTTACATTATATCAAGTACTTTTTGAAGAAAAGAAATAAGTAGAGGAATAATTATTACCTGATATGGAAGTGGGATTATCTCTCCCTATTAAAATGACAGGAGAATCTAAAGAGCTTTATTGTCTTAACGCTAGAAAAATAGGAGTAAATAGCATTTGGATTGGAGATAATCCTCCAATTAATAATGCATTCCTTGATATAGCAAGATTGCTCAAATCGGTTCCAGATGTGGAATTTTGGACAGGAATCACTTCTCCGTTCTATTACTCATTAGAGGTATTGTTTGCTTTAAGTGTATGGTCTTATAGTAATTTTCTAAAAAGATTTGGTTTGGGACTAGGGATAGGTAATCCAGAGATAATCAATGATCCAAGCATATATGAAAAACCATTTTCAAATTTCAAAGAAGCAATAGAAAATCTACTTAAAATTGTAGAAATAAGAAGAACTCAAACAAATTTTGATGATTTTCCCCCTATAGCAATCGGAGGAATGGGCGAGAAAATGATCCGTTTAGCTAAGAAAAAAGCTGATTTCCTTCTTTTAAACAGTATTTCACCATTTGATATTGATCGAGCATTGAAAAGATATGGAGAAGGAACAGAAACCAACTTACCTAACAAAGTGATACCTTATGGAATGATGCAAATTCTTCCAGAAAGTAAGGAGATTTCTTTAACTGTATGGAATATCACAAAAGATATAGCTAAAAATTGCTCTAACAAAATTCTAAAAGATCATGGATACTCTAGCAAAATAATTTCTAAGATAAGAGAACTCAGTTGGGAAAGTTACGATAAAGTACCTAAAGGAGAAATTCTTTCAATAGTAAATGACTTCGCTATAGTCGGAAATTTAAGTGAGATCTCTGAGAGGCTTAAAACACTAAAAATTCTTCAAAATAAAAAATTGGTAGAAAGGATAGTATTAGGATGGATTCATACTCATGAGCAATGGGATGATCTAAAATCTCTTATTAACTATCTAAAATAATCAATCACTTCAAGAATTTGTATAATTCTTCTAAGTCTTTCCATACTTTTGTGGGTTTAATTTCACTATGTTCCAAATCATGTTGTGACTCATGAGAATTTACCAGCAGAACACTCTTGACTCCAACATCATTTGCCATTTTTATATCTGTTTCCAGTCTATCACCTATAACTAGTACTTTGGAAGGTTTAACACCTGATTTCTCTAAGCAAGATCTTAACATTATCTCGTTTGGTTTTCCAAAAATTATATCAGCTGATCTTCCAGTTGCTTGTTCAAACATTTTAAGAAAAGAACCAACATCTGGGATTTCTCCTTCTTCGGTTGGACAGGTATCATCTGGATGTGTAGCATAAAATGGTATGTGTGTTTTTTGTTTGAGTAATAAACTTGTTTGCTTTATTTTCTTATAATTCAACGTTTTATCAAAACCCAATATAATAGCTTGTGGATCCTCTAAGCTATTTAAAATTCCACTTTTATTCATATCTGCAACCATACCAGGAGTACCAACCACATAACATTGAGTTATGTTATTTTTTCTTAGGAATTCAATTGTAGCTTGTGTTGATGTATAAATATTCTCAGGACTTAACTTAACTTTCAAAATATCTGACAATCTAGATTTATTTTCGTCTATAGAATATGAGGAATTGTTAGAAAGAATTGTGAATTGAAGTCCATGTTTTTGCAATGAATGAAGAATATCACTAGCAAATGGTAATGCTTGTTTTCCAAGAAGAAGTGTTCCATCGGCATCAAATATAAAATATTTAAACTGCTCTAGGAATTCAGACACTTTTCTACACCTTTGTGTTTATTCTTCACTTGGTGGTTTAGGAACTGAAACTTCTACATCAATTGCTTCTATTTCTTTATTTGTCTCTTTCTTCTTTTCTTTAGAAGTTTTCTTCTTTTTCTCTCTACTACCTGAGGATTTTTCTTTTTCAGAAGATGACGAAATAAGATTCTTAGTTCCTGTATATGCGTTCTTGCTCACTTCACCAATCTTCTTTCCCGCTTTACTTGTAATCTCTTTTGTTTTATTCCAAGCTGGTGCAAGTTTTCTCCCTACTGAAGCTGTCACTTCTCCAACTTTAAACGTTGACCATTGATTTTTCAGGTCTTCTTTAACAGGTGTTTTCTCAATTTCATCTATAACTTTGAGTATTTCTTCAATCATTGGTGTAGTAAGTTCGACACCTAAAGGCATCTTGAGCTTTCCTAAAGGACTTACTTCGAAGACTGGAAAACCACCATTTTGAACCACTGTTTTGAATGTCCCTTTTCGCTTGATATCTAGTTTTTCAATAGCTTCAAAGACTTCTTCACCATCGGATGCAGCAATTTCCTTAATTGCATTTATTCTTTCAATTTGAGAAGAGAGTTTAATGGTTTTATTACTTAAAACACCTATGATGGAAGAGAGGGTGGTTTTATGTGTATCAAAATTTGAAGAGAGTTTCTTAAAATTATTTGAAAAATCTTTGGTAATCCCTCTTCTTGGTAAAGAAACTTTTAATTTCTCCATCTCTTCAAATTTTTCTGTCGCTTTCTTGACATATTCATCTCCCTTAATCACAAGTTCACTAGTTTGCTCTAACTCAAATTCATTCTTGATCACTTCACCTTCTTCTATTAGCTGCTCTGCTTCTTCAGAAAACATCTGCATCTTGCAAGTTCTAAGTATAAGCTCAAATTCAGCCAGCTCTTCCTCTACTTCATAGAGTTTTTCATCTAGATAAGAATAAAACTCCGACACATCAAATGAACCTGAGGAAAGTTTTTGATATTCATCTCTTATTGCTTCTATTTTCCCCACTATTTCACTAATTGTCGCACCATAAATTTGCCCTTTCTCGAGAATCTCATCAAAAGATAAATCTTTCATAAAAGAAAGTTTACTCCTCATCTCTTCTCTTAATCGGGGTATCATCTCTTCAATGTATTTCTTTCTTTTGGACATGAGTATGGTATCCAGACGTTGTAAATCGTTTTTCAATCTATTTTCATTCATATCCAATTTTGTATATAGTCCATATACAAGCTGATTTAAGAGATAATCATTTACATATTTATCTACGAGTTTATCGGCTTCTTTAGCAAGTGGTACAAGTTGCGAATACTGTTCTAATATCCTAATGTAATGTGAATTAATTTCCTCAAAAGTAAATAACGAACTGTCAGCATAGATGTCCTTTGTATTATTGATATCATATTCGACATTTCGTAGTAATTTATCTGCTTCTGTTTTTACTTCTTTAACTTTTTTTGGTAATGGTCGAAGAGTTCCAGGTATCATTAGATATTAGATATTTGTATGATTGAAAAATTTTGTGAAAGTCTCTTATAGAATGAGACTTTATTTAAGACTGTTCTTCTGCCTCTTCTTCTATCTCTGTAGGAGCTTGATGAAAGCTTACTAAACTCCCAGATGAACCTGAACCTATATTTACAGAAATCGTTGGAGCTTTGAATCGATTCCTAATATTAGTATGAGTGATTAAGAATATTTGACTGAAACGTTTTTCTGCAATCAAACCTTCTATAACTTTAGATCTTCGTTCTTCATCTAGAGCACTAAGAGGTTCATCTAACACTAAAATATCCATTTTGGGAGGTTCAATTGGTGAATCTTTGGTTGGTCGAATTCGTTTGAGTAATTCACTGATTCCTATTCTTAAACCAAGACCTATTGCTGCTTTATCTCCTCCAGAGAGTAAAGTCTGACTTTTCACAAAACCCAGTTCTTCATCTTTTATACTCATGTTAAGTGTTTTAGCTTTTGTTGGTTCAAGATACAATTCTGAATATCTTCCCTTTGTGAATAAATAAATGTAACCTCGAGTAGCTTGTTGGATACCTGCAAGCATACGGTTAGAAATTAAATCTTCTGCTATGAATTTCTCAACAAGAGATCTTACTTCATCAAAAATTGATAATTCCATATCTATTTTCGCAAGTTCTATTTCTTTCTTTTTATTTTCCTCGATCTGTTTATTAAGTTTAACAATTTTTTCTGATCTTTCTCTTATTGTATCAAGATTATGTGCTTTTGTACTTTCTTTATTTTTTATATCATCATCTATAGATTTTACATGATCATATAAGTCATTAAAATCAGATAAGTTGTATTTCTGTGCAAATTCATCAAGATTCTTAACTTTATAACTCTGCAATGAGTTTTGAATTGAGTTTTCTATTTCTTCCTTAGTTTTATTTAATTCAACTAATTCATCAATATCTTCAAACAAAGAAGCAAGGTTATTGAAATCATTTTTAAATCGGGAATTTTCACTTTCTATTTCTTCTATTTCTGATTGAACTACCTTGATTTGTTCGTCTTTTCTCAAAACACCTTGTGATAATGCAGGAATATTCTTTTTTGATCGTTCTAATAATTCCTTAAATTTTTCATCACTAATCTCTTGTTCACATACATCACAAGTTGGTTGATCTCCCTGTTCTGCTATTTTTTCTAAACTTTCCTTACGTTTAGTGAAATTTTCACGTTCAATTTCTAAAATATTTTTTTCTTGTTTTAGTTTATCTATTGTTTTCTCTTTTTCTTTCCTATTTTCTAAATTGTGCTTTATATTGCTTTCAATATCCTTATTCTTGTTTTCAATGTCATTTTTATTGACAGGTTCTTTGAAATTGAACTTTTTTCCTAATTCAGAAATTATTTGTTCTTTATTCTTGATAGTTTGTTCCTGTTGGTCTAACCGATTAGCTAGATTATCTATTTTTTGAATTTCTTTATAATCTGGAAAATTGCTTAATTTAATTTGAAGTGTTTCTATCGATGAATCAAGATTATCGATGTCCTTCTTTGCATCTTCGATTGCTTGTTTGATTTCTTTAATTTCAATTTCATAACTGTTAGTGGTACGTTCTATACTATATTCTTCCTTCTTATCATCTAAATCTTGTTTTCTATCTTTGATAATATCCAAAGCTTTATCTCGATAGTAATCAAGTTGGAAAAGTTCATAGATTATTTTACGTAGGTCAGCTCCTTTTGCTTCAGCTAAATCTTGAACTGTCCCTTGTCTAACTATTAAAGTATTTAGTACTTTTTCCTTGGTTATATTAAGTAAAGAAGTGATTTTATCATCAACTTCTAAAACACTTTGACTGACAGTTCTTTTAGTCACCTTTTTACCATTTAAAGCAGCATTGTAATCTAATTCTAGTAAGTATGATTGAACAGCTTTTTTCTTACTATGATTTCTCATCACGAGATAGCATTTATTTTCAAGCTCAAACGCCACTTCTACTTCAGTTTCTGAATATCCCCTTCGTATTAAATCATCTTTAGTTCCAAGTTCTTTTGTGGATGTTGGATCATAAAACAATGCATAGAAAATCGCATCAAATAAGCTAGATTTTCCAACAGAGTTTGCTCCTTCAACAAATAAAAGACCTTCGGGTAAAATACCTTGATCAGGTATTTTGATATCGCTATAACATTTGAAATTTTTAGCTTGAATCCAAAGAATTCGCATTTTACTCAACCTCCTCCTTAATGGAAGAAGAAGTTTTGAAAACTTCTTCTATAATCTTACCACCTAATTCTATGAACATTTTAGCTTGTCTCTCATCCTCCATACTCAGTGATCTTATGTAGCGTTCAAAGTCTTTCATAGGATCCTCTACAAGATAATCCTGGATTTTTGCTCCTTTTTGAAAACTGATAGGAGCTCTTTTTGTAACTTCTCCTGAATCCCACCTAAATTCAAGGATATTATAATCATCTGAAAAAATTTCCTTCTGAATATCAGTTAGAATATCTTCCATTCCCCACCAATTAGAGAGAAGAACAGAACCTGTGAACTTTAATTTTAATCTCACAGCTGTTGTACCATCATATTTTTTCTTATTTTTTTCAATATATTCTCTTATCTGTTTTTCAAAAACAGCTACATTCATATCTACTTTTAGAGGGATTTCTATTTGTTGCATAGTACGAACATGTTCAATTTGCTTTGGTAGAACAATTGGATCCTCTCCTTTCTGAACTTCAACTTCAAGAACTCCTTTATCCTGTGTTCTTTCAGCAAATGTGTAACGTGCAGTACTTCCAGCTTGCCAAGCATTTTTCTTAACTTTATGTTGCTGATGGTCATGTCCTAATGCAACATAGTCATATTTATACTGCAAAATTAACTCATGAAGATCTAATCCTCTTACCATTCCATGAGCTACAGCAATAGATATTTTCGCAGGATCTGGTTGTTGATTGTTTCTCAACCAACTCTCATATGTTTTGGACCAATTTTCTAATTTACCAAACTGAAAGTAAGGAAATAAGTAGAACTTTACATCAGGAAATTCTTGGATTAAAGGAGTATTTTTTCTTATCGCATTTTTTAATTCATAGTTGGTAAATACGTAAACAATTTCTGGAAAAGCTGCTTCAACGAATTCTAAAGTACTATAATTTCGAGTCAAAAAAGTTCCATGATTTCCATCTATTATTATTAACGGTATTTTTTTCTTAATTTTGCTGAAAAAATCTTTTAGCGATTTTATAACATAAGTTCTAGAATATTCACTAGGACCAGATAAATTTCTGCCTACAGGGATATCGAAGAGATCACCTGAATGAATTAAATAATCAGGTTTTACTTTTAAAGCTATATCTAGTGCTTGTTCAAAACCAATACAATAATCTTCCTCTATCCATGTGACTCTCTGCTCAAGTTTCCAAGAATCTTTTACATCTCGATATCGGCGATGTGATACATGTGTGTCAGAAAAATGTAAAATTTTCACCATATATTCACCATCTAGATTGGAACTTCAGTTGATTGTGTTTTTGTTTTCTTAATCTTCAATATTTCAAAAGGCTTTTCAAAGAAGGAAAGTTCCTTTTCGATATAGAGAGGGACATTACTTACTTTTACAGGAAGAGGTACATTTCTAAGAGAATTTGTGAGTATCGCTTCTCCTCTACTTAAGACTTTAAATTCATTTTCATATCCTGCTATATTATTACTTGCATTAATAATAGCCATTCGAATCTCATTCTCGTTCCCTAACATCATGTTAAGTTCAGTATTAGTGTTTGCTAAGATTATTGGTTCCATTGAAGATATATTTTGAGTTATTAAGAGTAAACCTATACGGAACTTTCTACCTTGTCTAGAAATATCAATGAATACATTTCCTTCTTTAGACATTTGAGAACCGAGAATACTAGGAGCCTCTTCAACAGTTAACATTACAATTGGCAGCTGATCTACTGTTTTCATCTTATCTTTCCCTTCAACATAAAGATCCTTTATAGAGTACATACTATTAGGTGATTCTCCGAGTAATTCTTGCGCTATCTTAAGAGGTAATTTTGAATACAGCTGTTCTTTGAATTGATTCCATTTGGTTGAAGACATCAAAGCTTGTCTTAAAGCAAAAAGGGTTCTGGCAATCATTGTAATTACAACGAATTGTTCACTTGATGAGAGTAAAGCTGTACTAAAGTTATAGAAATGACCTTGCTCTAAATTGTAAATAATTTCAGCTAGATCACTGTATTCATCTTTTGTAAAAATAGGAGATTTCATAATAGGATAAAGCCGTCTTTTCACTGCACTAACTGTTCCTGGAGCAAAGCCTAGAGTCTCACTATCATCCAACTCATCAATTTTTGTAAGCCAGTCATTATCAATTGATCTAGCTCGATTCATAAAACCAAGCATTTGATCTGATACTGTCATTACTGATGTGATATCACTAACAAAAAGATCTTGTCTTCTGAATCTTATTGCTTTTGAAATTTTCTGCATTTCTGTTGGGATAGCTTCTAAGTCTCTAGTGAGATAGAATTTATCACCAAATAAAGCATCATATTGATCATTTCCTCCTTTTAAAACAGAATTAGCAATATCTACAATACCTTTTCGTTTATCTTGAAATGGAAGACCTTTCATATATTCATCATGAACATCAACCATTAAAACTGAGACCTTATTTTTAATTTCTTTGTTTAGAGCCCAATTTGTTAAGTTAGTCTTAAGCGAAGATGTTATGAAGGTAAGCATAAAAAAAGATTTTCCAGCACCTGTTGTACCAGCTACTTGAACATGCATAGGAAGAGACTCTAAATTGATTTTTATTGGAATTTCCATGCTTGTAGTTCCTACCAATAATTTTCCAACTTCGATATCCTTTCCAATTTCATCTTCTAGTAAAGCAGAAAGTGCTTCTTGACATTGAGCTCCTCTGTAGACTTCAGAGAAATGGGGAGGTAAGATTCTGGGTTTTTTAAACATCCATTTATTTCTCTCTGAATCATACTCACTATAACCCATAAGTAAACCATGAACTTTAACTAACTTATCCGAGTCAACTCTAGCAATATATGCTTCTCTGTTTTTCAAAAAGTTAGCAGCTAACTCTGTCATATCTCGAATTGTTCGAAGTATATTTTCATAATCCATCACCCTAAATAGAAAATAACGAAATTCACTAGGGTGTTTGATAATCAATATTTCCCCAATTTGAAAACGAATGTCTGAACAGACAACATCTAGAGTTGCAATATTTCCTTCAGCTAAAACACCAATTGGTTCTGGTAATTCTAATTCCATTTCTATCATTTTCCTACATTAATCCTAATCTCTTTCTTGGATGTATAAACATTTTTGGGTCTTCCCCTTTTTCAGTAAAATAATCAATCATCCTTTCTGCGATATCATCTCTCTCAGGAAATCGAACAATTGTAGTATTATGTGCAAAAGCTAAATCAAAGAAATATCCAAAATACCTTACATCCCGAGCTAACCAATCAATATCTTTGAAAAGATTAATTTCATTTTCTTTCTCTTTCTTTTTATCAGTAGAGTAAATATTGTCTTTCCACCACTTCTCATCTAAATCAATGCGAAGGATAGGTACTTCAGATGAAAAATGGAATAGATAAGTAACTCCATAAGCTGGAGGAATATGAGGTCGATCTTTCAAGATATTTAAGACAAAATTGTCTCTAGAGATAGTAGGAACACGAATGAACCACTTTTTCTCTTCACCGAGACTTTTTTCTAAATCTAAAGAGAGTCTATAGATAAAAGGAAAGGTTGTTGTTTTACTGACTGCAACAATACAAGTTTCATTTTGTAAAGCTTTTAAGTTAATATCTCTAAGTAAATAATTTGCTGCCAATCGAGGTTGTTTTTGTCCTGGATCCATAAGCATATTCATTGAACCATCAATAAAGATGTATTTGAATTGAGTACTAGAATCAAGTAGAGCTTTAGCTACAGCATACTCAAGAATCTCCCTGAACTGTTCAAACCATCCACTTGGTGCGTTAGCTCTTGGAGAGACCATCCAAGTAGAAAAATTCTTGAAATTTTCTTTGTATAATTTTAATCCTATTGAAGTTGCAACCATTCTAATATTCGCTTCTGTGGTTAATTTTGGAATAGGATTATTTGGTTTCTTTTGTTTGTAAGCTGTTTCAACGATGTCTCTCAGTACTCTAACAACGATGTCTAACAGATTTTCATTGTAATTATAAAGAATAAAGTCTAGAAATTCTTGCCATACTTCATTTTTTTTATCTTCTCTAAGAAGTATGAGCCTTGTTACGCCTTCTGGATGTGTACATAAAGGAGGAGAAACATCAAGATGTTTAGTAGTACCTTCTCTAAAATTTGTTCTATCTGCAGCAAAAGCTGCTGTCAAAAGATGTATAGAAATATCATTTAGAGTAATTATACCTTCAGCACCAGAACCATCTATAGCCGCTGAATTAAAATTTTCTTTCTTACAAATAGATGGAAAAGGATCAAATATTTGGAGTCTTTTTGTTAAATAAGATAAATCTTGATTATAAGCTGCATCTGCTTTTAATTCAATTGATTTGAATTTCGAGTAAATTTTCTCAAATTCCTTCTCTAAGGTTTTATCAAAAAAAACTTGCATTGAAAGTTCCTCGTTGTAAGATTGAAAACGTGTTTTAAAATACTTTTGGAGAGTAGCTTAAAAGTTTGAAAGTAATTTCGTCGAAACATTAAAAGCAAATGTTATTCTAAAAATAAAAAGCATAATATTTATATCTCATAACTTGGAGAACTTGATTAGAAGATTCTCAGTGATTAAAAAATTGAAAAGGATCCAAGAAATACGGCAAATATTGGCTTTGACTGAGGGAGAGAATATTCTTCGAAGATATTTTGTCATGAATGGCTTTGATGGAGCTCTTACTGCGTTAGGTATAATTTTAGGTTCTCTGGTTGTTACTGGTTTTAACCTTAGTCCTGAACAAAGTGTTGAAAGTGCAAAAATTCTCATTTCTTCAGGTATAGGCGCAAGTATTGCTATGGGCGTATCAGGTTTCTGGATAGCATATTTGACAGAAAGAGCTGAAAGAACTAAAGAACGAAAGGAACTTGAAGAGATAATGGTAGCTGATTTAAATAACACTAAAATTACTAAAGCAAACTTCTGGACTGCTCTCATAATTTCTGCTGTAGATGGTATCTCACCATTTTTATTTTCACTAATTGCACTTTTTCCGTTCTTTTTTGTTTTTGTAGATTTGCCTATGATAGCTGCTTATATCATTTCTTTAGGTGTCATTGCAGCAGAAGTAATAGTGTTAGGAGTCTTTCTTGGAGCTGTATCTAAAGAAAATAAATTTATTTATGCATTAAAGATAATACCAGCTGCTTTGTTGGTTGCGGGACTAACTTATTTACTTGATATAATATGGGGATAATTCTCTTTCTGCATTCTTGGATAAAACTAAAGAACATGTACTCATAAGTAGATTTAATGTCTAAGAGTAAGAAAAAGAAAAAAGAAACAGATGTAATTATCGTTGGTGGAGGAGTTGCAGGATGTGTTTTGGCTTTTCATCTTGCAAACGCTAGGTTGAAAGTGAAGGTTTTTGAAAGGAATCCGAAAAACTTCATTGGTCATGATTGGTGTGATTCAATTGAAAAAGAAGCTTTTTCTTATTCAGGTATCCCTGTACCTAAAGGTAAAGAAAGAAGAGAAGATAGAGATCATTTAGTTATTCTTTCTCCAAATCTTCAACATTCTATTCATTTAGATTTTTATAATTATTGGATTGTGGATAGAAAACTCTTTCAAGAAAGACTTTATAGCCTTGCAGAAAAGGCAGGTGCAGAATTTATTTTTGAAACTGAGGTTGTAGAACCTATTGGGAGAGGTCAATGGGTTGTGGGTGTAAAGAAGAAAAATGGTGAAATCGAAAAAGCTCGTTTGGTTATAGATTGTTCTGGAAAAGCTAGAATACTGACCAGTAATATAGAAGTACTCGATCTTAATATCACGTTGAAGAGTAAGGATTTTGTTAAAGCTTATAGGGAACTCCATAAAGTTTCAGATGGCAAAATATATTGGGATGAAAATGAAATTCTTCCAGAAATTTTATATTATAGATATGGGTATGAAAAGGGATACAGCTGGTTAAATTTTGAAGAGAAAGATAAACTAGATGTAGGTTCTGGAGTAGGTTCAGGTTATTCAGAACGTTCGCCTAAAGCTATTGTAAATGATTTTGTCAATTCTAGAGGAAATATTAGTAAAGACATGATAAGAGGTGGAGGAAGTGAAATTATTATCAGGAGACCTACTACTCTTGTCTGGTACGGTTTCATGGCTGTAGGCGAATCAGCATGTCAAGTTATACCAACAAATGGTTGTGGAATAGGTTCTGCAATGATAGCAGCAAAAATAGCTGCAGAAGTAGCAGTTGATGCTGTGAAGAGGAAGGAAGTATCAATTGATAGTTTATGGGATTATCAAGTTCGATTTATGAAAAAAAGAGGGAAACATTATGCAGCATTAGATATGATGAGACGTCAATTTTTGCTATTTTCTGAAGAAGAAGTATCTTTCTTAATTAAGAAAGGGATTTTATCTAAAACAGATTTCCAAAACATCGTCCATGCAAGATATACAATAATCAATCCTTTCAAAATGGTTGTATCAATGATTAAGGGTATCACAAGATTGAAGTTGATGCTTAAAATGGGAAAAGCTTCTATGATGGCAAATAGAGTTTATAGACATAGTAAGAGAATGCCAAAACAATATCATACTCGAAGATATCATGAATGGTTACTTGGACAAATGCATTTATTCTCGAAATTAGATGAAAAAGGTTGATTTTTGCAGTTATATTTAAAAAATAAGGCTGATTCTGTATTTTATGAATGATGAATCGGAAAATAACTTTCGGTTCATATTGGAAAATATTCTGTGTATAGAGGATAGTAGCAAAGTATCAATCGAACTCATCAATATTGTTGAGGGAGTAGAATGGGAGTTAACTGATAAGAATGATGAAATTAAGTTTTTATCTAAGAATCTTAAAGCAGAAGGAATTGAAGTTAACACGACAGAGTTTAGGAAAATTTATAGTGGTGCTACAAGGAGAAAATTGCCTATAATCCATGTCTTTAATGAAGACGAAGAGCTATCAGGTGCTTTTCAGTTAAAAACAATTGCCAAAGTCTGGAAATTAACTATTAGAGAGAAATTACTTGCAATTAAACTAATTCCTTTTGAAGATGATCCTTATCGTGCGAAATTTTTAGAAATTGAATTGCCTATGGGGATTTTTCATATTAGAAGTGTTTTACAGCTTTTCCCAACAGATGATTATTTTCAGACTAATATACAACACTCTACAAAATATGCTAAAGCGTATATGAAATTTAAGGAGTTAGTACCTTTTACCATAGATAGAATAATAGATCTATTATCAACAGAAGAAATTGCTCCAACATACGAAGCCTGGGAAAAAGATCAAGAGAGATATGACATACCAGGAGTAGATACTGCTA
>CAZJUB010000068.1:13853-14132 GCA_964549075.1 uncultured archaeon
AGAGATACCTGCAGCAGAGTTAGATCTTCTTATTACAGATATTAGAAGAATAATGACTGAAGTAGATTGGGAAGAGGTAACAGATAACCAATCTATAGAAAGATACGCAGAATTTCTCAAGTATGTAAAGAAAATTCGAAAACTGAAGAAGAAAGAACCTCCAGAAGACTATTCCTTTGTCTTAGAAGAATAGACTGTATATATTACATTACATTTTATCGGTTTAAAAGCAAGTTTAATTTATATCTTATAAGTTCGACTTTTCTTTCTTAATAGGAA
>CAZJUB010000069.1:0-14052 GCA_964549075.1 uncultured archaeon
GAGAAGATTGAAGATCCATTAAGTAGATTCATCATGCACTCTATCAAACCTAAGCTCGAGTCTATCCTTTCTCCTCAAGAAAAAGAACAAGCATTTGAGTTAGCTGATAAAATCATATCAGAGCAAATTGAACAAGCTAGTAAAAAAATTAGAACACAGATTCAACAAATATTAGATGAAGAATTTGTAGATGAGATAGAAGAAGAGCAAGAAAGAAAAGAAGAAGACGAATTTATTGCTGAAGTCATAGGGAAATACGTACAAATTGTGGAGGAAAATCCAGAGGAAATTTTTGAAGAGTCTCCAGATGATATAGAAGAATATCCTGAAATTGTCGCTGGAGCGATAGATCTATCTAAAACAGAAAATGAGGAAACTAAGATTACTGATTTTAACAAAATAAAAGAGCAATTGATTGAGAACAATTTCAATAAATATGTTCATAAAATCGAAGAAAAATTCTCGAATTTTCAAGACCAAGAGAAAGCTAAGGAATTATTCAAACAAAGAATAAAACAAGTAATTGAAGATCATATTGATAAAATTAAAGCTAGCAAAATTAAGTAATAGTTACTAAAATAATTCGGCTTAGTAATAAACACATCATTCAGAACATAGAGAGAAGAAAGATTATCTCTTTTTTAGAATTTATAAGGTATCTCATATTGTAACTTGTTTACTTGAAATTTCACATATTTGTCATATCCAGCTTCAAGATTCCATCCAACTTCTACATAAAATGGCACTCTAACTCTATCAACCATTTGATAATCATAGTAATAACCAATCCAATCTTCTAGTTCTTTATCTTTGTATCTTTTTGCTTCAAACTTAGTTGCTTGTCCTTTACTATTAAAATGGAATATCCCTTCAACTTCTATTTCATTGTCTGTGAAAATAACCTTAGCTGAATTTTCATCTGTTTCTTCCCATCTCAAATTATCAGATGGGAGTAATGCTGTAGGATACCAAGGTGTTTCCGATAACCACCTTAACAATTCTCCCTGATTCAATTCTGCACCTTTTTCATCGACTATTTTTATTAAGGAAAATAATCTGATTTGTAAATTTCCCTGTCCTTCAATATATCTGTCAGAGCCTGTAAATAATGGTAGTTTACCTCTCCATAGAAAACCTGGAGTCTCGGTAGTGAAATATTCTTCCCCCTTAATTTTAGACCATTTATTGTTAACTTTAAGTTCTCCTTTGTGTTTTAAGCGTACAAAACTAATATAGGAACATTGATCTGTTAAAGCATACCTAAAATATCTCTGAACTGGTTCAGGCAAATCTTTAATCTGTTCTAAAGAAAAGATTTTGTCAGTAATTTTATTTGAAACTGTAAATAATTTTTCTACTTCTTTATTGAATTTTTCTCTTTTCAATTTATCACGTTTTATATTCTATAGCGAAAATGTGATTATTTAAGTCCTCGGATGTCATAGATTGGTAATTCCAAAGAATTTTAAGTGAGAAATTTTAGTGTTATATATTAAGGTGATAAAATGAAAATTGTTAGTTTTTTGGGAGTTAAGGAGAATTTTGAATATCAGTGGTTTGATCATAAAGAGAAATATACTCTTGTTCAGTATATTGCTTTAGATGATAAAGGAAAACATGAGGTTGATTTAGGGTATACAGAGAGAGAAGCCTATGGTTTAAACAGAAAAAGAATAGTTGTCTTTATCGATAGTTATCCTTACACAGAATTTGTAGCTGCAGATGATTTTGATAAAACAGGAGAACTACTATCTGAGATCCGTTTGATCCAAGAAGACGAATATCTCGACATGTGTGAGTATCCAAGTGAAGGAATACCAGCAATATATGCAAACTTTACTGTAGAAGGCTTACCAAATAGAATTAAAGCCAAAGGAGTTCATAATGCCTGGTCAGTAGTAGCAAATATAAGTGAGCATAATGAGATGATCGCGTTAGCATTTCTGAGAAAGAAGGAAAAAGAGATACACTCAAAAAAATAGATTGAAATGGATGTAAAATGCTTTAATCTTAGAAAACAAGTTTAAAGTAAGGTGATTAGATGAAAAAAAATCTTTTCTTAGATATCGTTAAAGAGAATTATCTGGCTTTAATGAAGATGTTGGAACAAACTATTTCTCTTTGTTCTGATGAGTTGTGGTCAGATGATTCTATAAATCCACATTTTTGGCAAGAAGTATATCATACAATTTATTATCTTGATTATTATTTCAGTGATGATTGGAAAAACAAACCTAACCATTTTGAGATTCCTGGTCATCTAAAAAAAATACCTGAAATGGTTCTTTCAAAGGAAGACCTTCAAGATTATCTAAATGAAGTTAGAGAAAAATGCATAAATCTCATTGACAATTTAACTGAAGATAAATTGCAGAAAAAAGATAGTTTCTATTGGACTGGAGGGACACTTGGTCATCGATTGATTTACAATATCCGTCATTCTCAACATCATATAGGTAAATTAAATTTCATTTTAAGATCTAGAGGGCTAGAAGTATCTACGTGGGTTATAGATTCAACGGAGAAATAAGCAATCTACTGGATCTTTTCTTTCTCAACTAGTTTGTGTATATTGTCAGAGTGATATGTTAATATTTTACTTTTTAGAAGATAACAAGAAGTACCGTAAGGATGAATAAGATTCTGTGCTTCATAACATGTCACTATGGGTATTTTTCGAACTTGAATTTTTTCTTTTTCAGCATACTTTTCTATTGATTTGACCATTGCTGGAGTGTAAGGACATTGAAATGATGTATATATTTCAAATCCCTCAAATTCTTCAGTTTCTTTTTGGATTTCTTTTGTTTTGAACCTAGGTAAATCCACTGTAGAATCATTTTTTAGAACATACAATTCAAAAGATGGGGGATAAGAATCTACCTTCTCAAAGCCATGTTTGATGAACAATCTGGATTTGGGCAACCATGTTGTTTTAGCTGTCATTACAGCTACTCCTTTCATGCCTTCTGCATCCTTTAAACATTCTTTCAAAAGTTTAGAACCATAACCTTTACCTTTATGTTGACCTACTACCCAGATACAATGTATGACCATATATCCTTTAGCTTCCAACCCTCGCCAACAATACTCTCCTGGAATATATTCTATGAATCCTCTGGAAGTTAGTTTTCCTCTTTCTTCAACCAGTAATAATTTGTATTTCAATCCCTCCTTAAACCTCTCCAATATCCATTCTAGTTTTGACTGGTATCCCTCTTCTTTTTGCTTTGATTTCTGACAGAACATGCCATATTGTGCTATATTCTCTTGTGTTATGTCAATGATTTTAAAGTTATCAGATTGCATCTCAGTCTATCCTTATATCGAAGTTTTTCAATAGCTCTTCTATCTGGAGTTTATATACACTTCCACCTCTATATCTTTTAAAACCCATTCTTTCATTTATTGAAAGCATAGGTGCATTTTCATCCGCATTATCAGTAATAATGTATTTAGCATTAGGATAGTTTTCTTTGATATAAAATAGCATTTGAGCTTTCAACCATTTCCCTAATCCTCTCCCTCGATATTTAGAGAGCACTCCTGTTAATTCTTGTTCAATTCTGTGTGATTCTCTCGGATCAAGTATTATCTCTGTCATTCCCGATATTCTTCCATCTTTTTCTCTTGAGATTAATGTATAAAATATCTGTCCAGCATCTTTATGTTGTTTTTCGATTTTTCTTCTTAACTCTCGATCTATATCGACTTGTGTTTCCACTTCACCTATTGGAACAAGATGTGAGATCCTTGTATACATCTCGCAATATTCATCTATTATTTCTTCAGGACAATGAAAGAATGATTCAATAGTAACTCCTTCTGCTCTCTTTGGACCTTCATCTACCCATTTTTGCATAAGTTTCCAATCGACATCCTCAAAGTTTAATCGACTTTCTGAACCTTCAAGACTCAATTTTCCTCCATAACGTTCTAAAAAGAATCGTCCAGAATCATAATTAGTATAAACTTCAAAGGTTGTTTTACCTAAATCTTGCGCATGTTGAGCAACTACTTTGAGTAAAGCTGTCCCTATCCCTTTCCTATAATAGTCAGGATGAGTGACAATATTCATTTGAGCAATATGCTTATTTTGTTCATAACTAGATGCAGTTTTGCTGAAAACTCCAGAACCTGACCACCCTACTATCTTTCCTTCTGGCAAATAAGCTAACCATCGAGTAACATCAAAATCTGCCATATCAGCTTTCTGACGTTGAATAACAGCTTCTCTATTTGGAAGAGGATCATCAGGATGTTGATGTCTAAATACTGCTTCGTTATACTCGAAGTATATTTCCCAAAACTCATCTGGAGCTTTTTTAGGATAGAATTCTTCTATTTTAAGGTCCATTTTAAGCTCACTCTATAACTGCTTTTTATAGTTTCGAATTCGTTATAGTACTTATAAGAATAGCGAAAAAAACTGAAAAAAGAAAGGAAAAAACAATAATGTTTTCCTTTTACTTTTTGTATTTAAATTTCTGTTTTAGACTAATAAGAGGAATAATCACACAGAGACCTATCAACAAGAATCCCATAATTGGATTAAATTCTGGAACAACTACATTTACTGTAACAAACACTGTATCTGAGACTGAATTCAAAACTAGGTCAGTTACATAAATTGTAAAGTTATAAACTCCTATATCTAAACCATCAACATCCAAAGTGTATTCTATATTGCTCATTCCTGTTAGATCAAGCGTTAAATATTCCTCACCATCTAGATATATGATCATTTCAGCTAGATTAATATCAGAAACTATCCATGTGATATTATTCTCTGCACTTCCATAATCGTAGTTGATATCCTCTGGATGATTGATTTCTGGATTGGTAGTATCGATTGTAAATGTCCTTACTTCACTCCAGTTACTCCAGTTGCTTAAGTCATCAGCTGTTCTCACTCGCCAATAATACATCCCATCTTCTAAAACCGGGGTTATATACGATGTAGCACCAGATGTATAATCTACAGCAACTGAACTGAAATCCCAAACATTGTCCACTTGTACTTGATAGAGCACTCCATCAATAACTGTATCCCACTCCAAATAAATGGTGTTGTCATTTGTTATGTTATCTTCGATAGGGTCAGTTAATGTTGGTGCAGTCGGACCAGTAGTGTCTACGGTAAAAATCCATATCTCACTCCATTCGCTCCAATTATCCAAAGTATCAGCTGCTCTTACTCTCCAGTAATATGTTCCATCAGCTAAAGCTGCAATCAATGTGTAAGCATTTGACGCAACTTCTACATCAATTATTAGTGTACCAAATGTATCTGTTGTTGAAACTTGGAATTGATAACTAGTCGCAGAAGCAACCATTAATACCAATAGTTGAGGAGTGTTGTCACTAGTACTTGTCGCATTAGCAGGACTATTCAAGGTTGGTTGATCTGGTGCTGTTGTATCAATGGTAAATGACCATATTGTACTCCATGATCCCCAGTTACCTGCTTCATCTCTTGCTCTTACCATCCAATAATAGTCTCCATCAGCTAAAACTGCCAAATCAAGAAATGTCTTACTTGTTATTTCAGCAATTAATGGTGATGCAAATAGATCATCTGTATCAACTAGAATTTGGTACTCAACGGCGTCACTTAGGATATACCATTGTAATTGAGGTGTTGAATCATTTAATGCAACACTGTTTCCTGGAAGATATAGAGGAACTTGGTCAGGTCCAACTGTATCAACTGTAAATTGGAAAACTTCGCTCCATCCTCCAATATTACCCGCTTGATCTATAGCTCTTATTCTCCAATAGTATACATCATCGCTTAGAATTGATGTGGTATAGTTGGTATTTCCAATTATTAGATCAGTAACCACAATACTGAAACCTGCATCTGTACTTATCTGTATTTCATATTGATATCCACCAGTGGCAGGATCCCATTCTAAGAAAGGTGTATTATCATTTATTTGTGAGTCATCAGTTGGAGTAGTTGGTATAGCTGTACCAGGAGGTACTGTATCAACTGAGATTAACCAAACAGTACTCCACGTTCCTACATTTCCTGCTCTATCTATAGCTCTTACTCTCCACCAATAATCCCCATCTGAAAATACTGTGGTGGGAGTATAGTAAGTATTAGTAGAAGTACTCTGTAGAAATATCAAAGAGAAGAAAAGATCACGCGAAATTTGTATCTGATAAGTATAGGCTCCTGATGCAGTGCTCCAAGTAAAAGTTGGAGTATTGTCGTTAGTATAGGTGAAAGAACCTGGACTGGTTGGATTTGGTGTGCCAGGTGGAACAGTGTCTATATGTAGCTGCCATACTGAGCTCCAAGATCCCCAATTACCAATATCATCTTGTCCTCTTACTCGCCAATAGTATGTTCCATCTGGTAGTGTTGATGGAATATAATATGTTCCACTAGTTTGGATATCTTTTTCAGTAGTAGTAAATGATGGTGTTGTAGATACTTGGACCTGATATGTAACAGCTAATGACGTTACATCCCAATCTAAATAAGGTGTATTATCGTTAGTGTAAGATCCACTTGAAGGAGATAAAAGTGTAGGCGCTGGAGGTACAGGTTTGTCTATTACATGGTATCTTATTGTACTCCACGGTGATTCATTTCCCGCTTGATCTGTAGCTTTAACTCTCCAATAGTATAAACCATTTAATGTATCTGGAGCAGTAAAACTAGTTGCTGATGTAGTCACTACTCTTAATAGTGAAGAGAAATCTGAAGTATAAGCAATTTCAAGTCTATACCTATAAGCTCCTGAAGATTCGAGCCAAGAGTAAGTTGGTGTGTAGTCAGTTGAGATACTCCCATGTTGTGGTGTGGATAATGTAACAACATCCGGCGGTACAGTATCTACTGTGAACCCCCATTTCTCACTCCATGGTCCATCGCCATCACTATTGTATCCTCTCACTCTCCAGTACCAATGTCGGTCATCTAAATGTGGAGAAGTGCATATACTTCCTGTAACAGTTCCATCAACTTCTGGTAATAAGAATAAAGTAGTAGTCGCAACTTGAACTCTGTAACCAGTAGCTCGTGGTACATCAGTCCAATCTAATATAGGTGTATCGTCATTGATATACTCTTCATTATCTGGAGATAATAGTGTTGGAGCCACTGTAGGTGTTAAATCAACTGTAAATGACCAAGTTGCTGTCCAAGTATCCCAAGTGTGGGTAAAGTAATCTTGTTCTCTCACTCTCCAGTAATATGTATCACTTGGTAAAGATGTTGTAACAGTGTAATATGTGTTCATTCCTGTAAATACATAAACAATTGGCGAACTGAAATCTGAATTGTCGTCAATCTGGAGGCAGAAATCCATATATTCTCCTCCACCATTCCAATCCATATAGGGTGTCCTGTCAATTATTGTTGCTCCATTTGAAGGTGAAACTAGTGTTGCAACAGCGTTGATGCTTATAGAACTTCCTACTGGATCCTCTGCTTTGTTAGACGCTATTTCAATTTCATTTTTTGCTGTATCCTTCCCTGAGTCCACAAAATCAACATCTGATTGTTGAATAATGTACTCTTCTTCTCCTCCTCCCTGCGAAAGGTATTCTTGAATATATGTACGAATATCTGTCTGTTGGGAAGATTCTGTAGTACCTTCAGAACTACCCATTGTTAGATTGGTAAAAGATGGCACGATAATTATACTAATCAATATTAATGCTAGTACTCGTACTCGAAAAATTCTCCCTTTTCCAATGTAACCTCTTCCTGAAAAATCTTTTTTTATCATAATCTACCCTCGTTCTTACCTTGTAAGTCACCGAAATAATAAGAAAAGGTGGGTTTTAAATGTTCACATTCAAAGTTAAGAGCCATGTCAAGAGTGAACAAATTAAATACCTACTTACTTTTTGATTTTAGAGGTTTCTAAATGGAGACTTTTCCGAATTGTTTAGACTGTATCAAAAATGCTGCTGAAAGAACACTCAAAGAATTACAACTCGTATCTAAAGAAGAAGATAGGGTGATGAAGAAAGTTTTAGATTATTTAGACAATGCAAATCTTTCTCTAACACCAATGGAAATAGGTTTTGGAATGTTTGAAATAATTCGGCATGAAACTGGTGTAATAGATCCTCTAAAATCTCTAAAGAAAGAGTCAAATCACAATGCTCTGGAACTGGTTTCTAAAGCTAAAAGAATCATAGATGAAAGTGATGATCCACTTTATACAGCGCTTAAAGTTTCTATTGCAGGAAATATAATTGATTTTGGTGTAAAATCTGAATATAACCTCTCTGAAACACTAGATGAAGTGCTAGAGAAAGAGCCATTTATAGATAACTATGAATTACTCGTGAGGGAATTATCAAAAGCTAAAACACTTACTTTTCTTGCTGATAATGCAGGAGAGATTGTCTTTGATAAACTGTTGCTTGAAAGAATAGTTAATTCTTATTCATTAGAAAAAATATTCTTGGTATTAAAGAAGTATCCTTTTGGAAATGATATCGTTGTTGAAGATATCTCTGATTTGAAATTCGAAGAAATACCAGGTCTTGAGATTATTTCTTTGAATAATCTTTTGAATAAGAATTATACAAAACAAATGAAAACTTTCATCGATCAAGCTGATGTAATTATTGCGAAAGGTCAAGGAAATTTTGAATTATTATATGATGATCAATTCGGATTATTTTTCTTGTTCATAGTCAAATGTAATGTTGTCAAGGATATTTTAAAATGCGAAAAAGAAGACATCTTAATAGCTTTCCAATGAATATCTATTGTCTCTGATCCAATAAATCTCTATAATTCTTTTACTACTGGGATTATTTCACTTCCAATAATTCTTAAAGGTTCTATCTCATGAACATTGGGCATATTGAAGATAACATGTTGACAACCAACATTACTTAGTTTTTTACAAAGAGACAGTACTTCTTTTGTTTTCATTGCTTCAGGATCAACTTCAATATAAGTGGTGACAGTTTTTTCTATCTCTTCATATGGCCTTCCCACATCCTCACAGTGTTTCTTTAGAACATTAAACTTGTGTTTTACACGATCAACAAATATATCCCATGTTATCCCTTCTCGAGTAAGATCTCCAGCATCTTTTAATGTTGTACCTATAACTATATTGCACGCATCTCCGTATCTAGCTACTAGCTTCAAAGTCTTTCTCTCTCCAGAACCTCCTATTAAAATTGGCGGGTGAGGTTTAGTGATAGGTGGTGGATTATTCATAGGTTCTTGAAGCGTGTAAAATTTTCCTTTGAAGGGATCACTTTTCTTATAGTTGTACATCCTTTGAATAATTTTCAAGGTCTCTTCCAACATCTCAAAACGAACTTTTAAAGAAGGAAATTTATAACCATAACCTACAGCTTCCCTTCCAAACCAACCTGCACCTAGACCTAAGTATGCACGTCCTTTTGACAATACATCAAGTGTTGTGATCATCTTAACCAGCAACGCAGGATTTCTGAAAAAATTACATGTGACTTGAGCACCAAGTTTGATGGTTTTGGTTTTAGCAGCAAGATAAGCGATAGTAGTGTAAGCTTCTAACATCTCATCTTCAACAGGACCATGGATATATCCATAATGAGTACCAAGTTGAAAGATGTGATCCATAACCCATATGCTGTAAAAACCTGATTGTTCTGCAGTTTGAGCAATTTCTGTAAGTGTGTCAGAGATATTTTCTGGACTTCCTGGCCAATGAAATTTACCTATATGTAATCCTACATGCATGTGATGTTGTAATCTTTCTCGCTTTAATTCTTTTTGCCAAATTTTTGAAGTATAATCTTGAGAATTTAATCTGGTTTCTCATAATAGTTTTAAGTGTCTGATTATATCTTCTCAAATAGAAGTGATAAAAATGATTAATACTGTTTTGGGACCGATTTCAGAAGAAGAGTTGGGTATAACCTTAATGCACGAACACATTGTCGTTGATATCAAAGGTGCAGACCGTGAGGAAAGAGAATATACAACAGAGGAAGTAGTAGAGTATGTTTTACCTTATTTGAAAGAAGTGAAAGATAAAGGTTGTCAGACAATAGTTGAAGCTACTCCTCTCGGTCTTGGAAGAGATTTAGATGTCTTAATTGAATGCTCTAAGAAATCAGGATTAAATATCATCACCTGTACTGGAGCTTGGGATGGGGGTGATGTAAAAGGACTAAGTGTTCCAAAAATTATTAAAGAAAGCGAAATTGATGAAATAGCTGATATTTGGACAAAAGAGTTTGAAGAAGGAATCGAAGGTGCAGGTATTAAACCTGGATACATCAAGTTAGCTCTAGGTGATGAAGGACAAATTTTCCCTCTGCAAGAAAAAATCCTTCGAGCTGGAGCCAGAACTAGTAAGAAGACAGGTATGATCATCCAATGTCATATCTGGGAGGCATTATCTGTACCTAAAGCAATTAAAATTTTAGAAGAAGAAAATCTACCTTATGACAGATTTATCTGGGTACATGCTGATGGGCAAATGGATATGGAAAAGATTCTAGAACTTGGTAAAAAAGGTATATGGTTACAGTTTGACGGAATTGCTACAACAGAAAATTACCAGAAGTATATACCTGCTTTGAAGAAATTGGAAGAAGAAAATCTTATCGCACAATTACTTTTTGGACAGGATTCTGGTTCATTTTGGGTAAAACCAGATGATGAAGAATGGCCAATGAGACCTTACGTGAGATTCTTTAGAGATTTTGTTCCATATTGCATGAAAGAAGGAATAGATGAGGGATTATTCAAGAAAGTCATTACAGAGAATTCAAGAAAGGCACTTACAATCAAAAAATAATTTAACAAATAAAGAGAAAAGAAGAAACTGATTTTTTTATTTGGTGACTTTTATAAGTGTCTCAAACACACTTCAAACAGAAATGATTTCTAATAGGCAAACCAATATTATCAAAGGTATTTCAGCAGGATTAATTCTTTTACTAGGTCTAGGATTGTTTTTTGCGTTTCAAAGAGGTCTTTTCGGAAATTCTTTTCCTTGGATACTGATAACTATCATAGGTGGTGTAGTTGTTTTAATTCTATCTGGTATAATGATGATCCCAAGAGCAAGGATAAACAAACTTTCTAGAAGTCATGAAGTACGAACTGATAAAGATTATAGGATCTATCAACATCGACTGAATGAGATAGAGAAAGATTTTCAGCCTTCAGAAAAATACAGTAAAAAGATAGGGCAGAAAGTTCGATTTTGTGATTACTGTGGAGTCAAACTTGAAAGTAATCTTGCTTTTTGTCCAAATTGCGGTCAGAAACTGGATTGAAATAACAATAAGTTTTTTGAACTTCAAGAAAAACAAGGTCAATCTTTAAGTTTTTAAGCAAATTCAAAATACGAAGTTTCACTTCGATATCATTATTTATAAACACACATAGGTATAACGATTTGTAGAAGATACGATTTGCAATTACAAGATATTTAGAGAAACAGCTTGAAAGGAACAAAAACTCAGCTTATTTAATAAATTTAATCTTTCAGCAATCGATTAACTACAAAAAACAACAAGGTAAGTATAATGTCAAATAGAAATAGACAAAATAGTAATAGAAATAGTAATCGATCTTTTAGTAATAATCGATCAAATAATAGAGGCCGATATGGTGGAAATAGATCAAGTTATGGTCAGAGAAAACCTGCAGAAATGCATACAGTAACTTGCTCAAAATGCGGAAAAGAAACAGAAGTTCCTTTCAAACCTGATGGATCAAGACCAGTATATTGCAAAGAATGTTATCAACAAAATAAACCACGAAGATATTAAGAATAGAAGACTTTTCTTTTTATCTTAATGCTTTTTACTTTTTTTTCCTTTACACATTGCTAGTAAAATTTAAAAAATATTCATCATACTGTAAAATATGACCTCTTATATTGAAACACCTAAATGGCTAAGAATTTTTAATATATTAGCAGGATTCATTATAGTTATCTTGGCAATCTTGAGTCTAGTTTTCATAAACGCGGATATACAGACTTTAATCATTGTCTTAGCTATAGCATTGATAATAATGGGTATTTTCCGAATTCTAAATGGTGTTATGCAGAAATATCTCGAGTGGTACCAGAGAGTACTTAAAATCTCTGTGGGAATAATTATCATACCAACCGCAATCGCAATCTGGGCTCTTTCAAACATAATACCTGGAAGACTGGTTTCTTTATTAGCTATCGTAATAATATTGAGTAGTATATCTAGAATAACCCTCGGTAGTATAGTTGAGGATTATCCAAACTGGTACAAAGTGTTTGTAATAGCCATAGGCTTATTAACAATTATTGCAGCAGGAATAGTTCTCCTCTTTCAATCAATCGCAGAACCAACAGTTGTTGCTTTATTAGCTGTTACTTTCATCTTTACTGGAACTGGATGGATTTATGCTGGATTCAAAAATATTGAAGAACCTTGAAATTAAAAGATTTTAAATGAGCCTAATCTCATTCTTTTTTCTTTTTTTATATTAGTAATAGATTATTGTCTGACCAGTTTCTAGGCAGCCAGATTTATTATTCTAGTTCTAGCATTGGAATCTCTCAAGTTTTTCTTATCCCATTTTTAAGTTAATTTGATGAATTTTGCTGGTTTTCATTAGCTTTTTTGACTTTCTATAAGCTCGCTTTTATACATATTGCTTGCTTACTATTACTATCTAAACACTACTATAGATACTTTTAATAGTTTTCTAATTAATTAAGTATACAGTTGATAATAATGGCTGAATCAGGTGCTGATGTTTGTGAAATTTGTGGATATACAACGAATAGTCATCTAGTCCACACTGCAGAAGGGCATATTTATTGTTCGAAGCATTTTCTGCTCCATGTTTTAAATGATGAGATAGAAGAAGAGAAAATTAAACTGGAAGAAGAAAAGGTTAGATTAGAGGAAGAAAAGATCAAGCTTGAGGAAGAAAAACTTAAGTTAGAAGAAGAAAAACTTCGAGTGGAACGAGAAAAGAAACACCACAAATAGACAAAATATGGAATTGGAATACAAAGAAGAACAGCGCAGTAGCGCATTTACCAACCTCTCCTTTTAAAGAGCTAACCTCTCGGATTTTTAAAAGCTCAATTACAACTTTTTTATATTTGATATGTATAATGTTGATTTTATTACTCATTTTTGAAAATTATATATATAGGAACTAAGCTATAGATAGTTTTAATAATTTTCTAATTAATTAGTTTTTTGTTTAACTATGTTTGTTGAAGATTGTGCTGAGGTTTGTGAAATTTGTGGATCTACAGCGTACAGACATCTGATTCATACAGCAGATGAAGAGTGCTATTTTACAAGTCATTATCTCATTAATGTTTTACACGAAAATGTAGAAAGAGATATTACCACGCTTGAGGAAGAAAAATATCACCATTAAACAAAAAATCTGCTGAAAATTGTAATATCTTTTTATTTTAAAGAATCATTATAAGAGCAGTTTGAGAAAAATTTTTATGACCTTTTCATAATTTTGATTCATGGCTGTACCCGATGAAAAGAGAAAATTTAAGATATTATTGAGTTTTAGCCTCTCTTTTGCTATTTTAGGTGTATTATGCTTCAGTCTTTATACCATCCTTGAACCTTTTATAGCAGAAATACTCTCGATTTTACATAGAAACACTATTTATGCTCAGTATATTGTCCTTGGAGTTGGAGCAGGTTTAGTATTAATAGGTATTATAATAGGTATTTTTGCATACAGAGAATGGAGAAGAAATAAAAAAACAATATACAACACCTTTGCATAATCTTCCTATTGATCACAAATATGTTTTTGATTCCTATAAGTATCTGTATTTATCTATACTTATCTGACTTCAGCTATTTTAATAACATTTCACTCATGTTTTCACCCCAACAATTATATTAGATGAATATTTGATTATGAATAATTATTCATTGGAATTACTTCATTACTTTGAATAAAATCACATTTAGATCGTGTTTAAATGATAACAAAGAAGAAAGTTATGAGAAAATTTGTTAAAGCAGTTTGGGTTTTCAACTGGTTTAATTCCTGTGGTTTTACTGAACTTGTACCTGTTGTGG
>CAZJUB010000070.1:0-13934 GCA_964549075.1 uncultured archaeon
AAACAAAGAAATACAAGAAACAAACATCAAAATAGAAAAAAACCGAATGCAGTAAAAGTAATTAAAAATTTTGTGGGATGTTCTTCTTTTGACTCTTGTTGTTTTTCATGAATAAGCGTGGAAGATGGTTTTTGGAAAGAAGTTAGAACATCAGCAGGAAATTTATACCCACAAGAGGAACAGTATGGATTATAATTTTCATTCACAGTTCCACAACTTGGACAATAAAGAACTTTACCCATAATAGTACATCTTCTGTTCTAAACTATAAAAAATTTCTCAAGAAAAAGCATCATATAACAATTTTTATATATAACACAAATTTGATATGGTTGTGAATCCGATTTTACCACCAACTAAGATTCTTGATTCTCTTATACTTATGGAAATAGTACGTAAAGGGCCATCTCACGGATATGCTCTAGCTAATGAAATTGAAGAGCAGTTCGGTTGGACACCTAGTCAAACTGCAATTTATAATTCTTTAAAGTCCATGGAAAGTTCAGGATGGGTTTCATCAGAAGAACGAATTGAAAGTGGAAGAGTACAAAAAATCTATTCAATCACAAAGGAAGGAGAAGAGCATTTTGAAGAGACACACCAAATTATGAAAAAACAGATGATGAAGAATTTCAGAAGATTCTTTTCATTCATGCAAATGGTCGGTGATATCGAAAGCTCAGAAGAATCTAAGGCATTTCAAAACAGGATACATAATGCTTTAGAAAAGATGAAAAACATTTCTTATTTAACTCTAGCATTACTAAAAGAAGCTCCTAAAGAAACTGAAACAGCTATTGAGGAGTATCTTACTACTTTGATAAAAATAGCAGAAAAAAACAGCATAGAATTACCAGATGAAGGAAGTAATTATCATGATTAGACTATTCAAATATCTAAAACCTTACACACTAATGATCATAGTATCTATTGGATTATTATTTGCACAAGCTAACCTAGAATTAGCATTACCAGACTATCTTTCTGATATAGTTGATACTGGTATCCAACAAGGAGGAGTAGAAAATGCTGTCCCAATAGCTATTCGTCAAACAGAAATGGACAGATTATTTATTTTTATAGACAGTGAAAATCAAACAGAAATTCTGAGTCATTATACACTGAAAGATGAAAATTCAACAGATTATAATGATTTGGTTGATACTTATCCGCTGCTTACAAATGAGTCCATCTATATTCGGGATAAGATGAAGAAGAGTGCGATAAATGATCTTGAGGGAATAATTATCAAACCTCTTGTAGTAGTTTTTACTCTTGAACAAGCACTAGCTAATCCTGCTAATTCTTCAATGATACTTGAACCATTTGGTTTTAATGAAACAACAGTACCTCCTGCTCCTGTATTCTTTAGTATTCTCAGTGCGTTACCAGCTCAGAATTTAACCTTTATAGTACAAATGATATCTTCCAATTTCGAAGCAATAGGAGAAACTATGCTTGCTCAAGTTGGTGTAGTAGCAGTACGATTAGAATATGCAATAATTGGAATGAATACTGACAAGATTCAGACATTATACTTACTCAAAGCGGGGGGATTGATGCTTCTCATGACGTTTTTAGCTGTTATTTGTACTATAGCTGTCAGCTATCTTGCTTCTAAAGTGTCTTCAGGGTGGACAAGAGATATACGAAGTAAACTATTTAACAGAGTAGAAAACTTCTCAAGCGTTGAATTTGATGAATTTTCTACAGCTTCTTTGATCACACGTTCTACTAACGATATCACACAAATTCAGATGGCCATGTACATGATTTTGAGATTAGTGTTTTACGCGCCAATATTAGGGATAGGGGGTATCATTCACGCTCTGGCAAAAAGCAGATCAATGTGGTGGTTAATAGGGTTAACGGTAGCAGTACTCATGGTACTTATCATAGTAGTGTTCTTTATCGCATTTCCTAAATTTAAGATTATACAAAAACTTACGGATAAACTGAATCTCGTAGCAAGAGAGAGTTTATCAGGTATGCTAGTAATTCGAGCGTTCAACATGGAAAAACATGAGGAACAACGATTTGATAAAGCAAATCTAGATATCACAGCAGTTACACTGTTTGTTACAAGAGTCTTTGTAATAATGATGCCACTGATGATGGTTATCATGAATGGTTTGACTGTAGCGATCATTTGGGTAGGAGCTCATCAAGTAGCTGATGCAGCAATGCAGGTAGGAGATATGATGGCTTTCATGCAATACGCAATGCGAATAGTGTTCTCTTTCCTTATGTTAACAATGATGTTCATAACTTTACCTCGAGCATTTGTAGCTGGAAATAGAGTATCTGAAGTAATCAGAACAGAACCAGTAATAAAAGATCCAACTGAACCGAAGAAGTTTTCAGAGCCATTTAAAGGTTCAGTTGAGTTTCGTGATGTCTCTTTTGCCTATCCAAAAGCTAAGAAAAATGTAGTCAATAATATAACATTCACTGCTAAACCTGGAGAAACCACTGCTTTTATTGGTCCCACAGGCTCAGGTAAAACCTCTATTATTAATCTAATTCCACGATTTTACGAAGTTTCCTCAGGGTCGATATTGATAGATGGAATAGATATTAGAGATGTAAAACAACATGATCTTCGAGACAAGATTGGTTACATACCACAAAAAAGTACGTTATTTTCAGGAACTATTGAAACGAATATGTTGTTTGCGGATGAAAATGCAACTGAGCAGGAAGTACAGGAAGCTCTAGTAATAGCACAAGCATCTGACTTCGTTTCTGCAAAGGAAGAAGGGTTAGAGAGTGAAATCGCACAAGGGGGAACGAATGTTTCTGGTGGGCAGAAGCAGCGACTTTCAATCGCAAGAGCTCTGGTTAAGAAACCTCCCATCTATATCTTCGATGATAGTTTCTCACAATTAGATTTCAAAACAGATGCAGCACTACGAAAAGCTCTCCAAACTAAAACTGGAGATAGCACATTATTTATCATAACTCAAAGAGTTTCAACCATAAAAAATGCTGAACAGATTATCGTTTTAGATGAAGGTAAAATGGTTGGAAAAGGAACACATGATGAATTAATGAGAGATTGTCCTATTTACCGGGAGATAGCTATCTCACAACTTGAACTGGAGGAAACATTATGAGTCACGGACCAGGTCCTAGAGCAGCCGGAGGAAGACCCAGAGGTAGATCGAGAGGTCCAATGGGAGCAATGATGAAAGGAGATAAAGCTACTGATTTCACAGGAACAATGAAGAAACTCATCAAATATCTTGGCAGATACAAGATAGTAATTCTCATAGCAATAATCATTGCATCTGCTTCAACAGCAGCGAATATCTTTGGTCCAAGAATTCTTGGTGATGCTACCACAGAATTATTCAATGGATTAATAGCGACAATTCAAGGAACAGGAGAGGTAGACTTCGTTGCAATAAGCAAATTATTGTACATAGTTCTTGCTCTCTATATTGGAGCCTCTCTACTTACGTATATCCAAGGTTGGATTATGGCTAATGTATCAACTAATATTGCTTATCGATTCAGAAAAGATATTGCAGAAAAGATTAACAAAATGGAACTGAAATTCTATGATAAGACAACACAAGGTGAAGTCCTTTCATGGATAACAAACGATGTTGATTTAATTAACCAAACTCTTAGTCAAAGTATAACACAAATAATCACTTCTGTGATCACTGTCGTAGGTGTGATGATTATGATGTTCACCATTAGCTGGCAGATGACACTTCTAGCCTTAGTAATAATTCCAATATCTGCAGGAGTAGTAGGATTTATAGTGAAAAAATCTCAGAAACATTTCAATCAACGACAAGAGTACTTGGGGCATGTAAATAGCCATGTGGAAGAAATGTTTGGTGGCCATGTAGTAATGAAAGCTTTCAATGGTGAAGAACGAAGTCAAAGAGAATTTGAGAAATATAACACCACTTTGTATCAAGCTTTCTGGAAATCCCAATTTTATTCTGGATTGATGATGCCTATCATGAACTTTGTTGGGAATTTAGGTTATGTAGGCATTGCCATATTAGGTGGATGGTTATCAATTAAAGACTTATTGAGTGTTGGTGATATTCAAGCATTCATCCAATACGTTAGAACATTCACTCAACCTATAGCACAGTTAGCTAATGTCTCTAATGTTCTGCAACAAACAGCTGCAGCAGCTGAAAGAGTATTCAACTTTATAGAAGAATCAGAAGAGGTAGCAGAAACAGAAAAACCGGTGAAATTAGAGAAAATACAAGGACACGTTGAATTCAAGAACGTTAAATTTGGTTATGATCCTGAGAAAATCATTATACACAACTTCTCAGCTGAAGCCAAACCAGGACAGAAGATTGCAATAGTTGGTCCCACTGGCGCTGGGAAGACAACTATGGTTAAACTTCTTATGAGATTCTATGATGTTAATGAAGGAGCTATCTTTGTTGATGGGAACAATATCTATGATTTCACTCGTGCCGATTTGCGAAATATGTTCGGGATGGTACTCCAAGATACCTGGTTGTTCAATGGTTCTATCCTGGAAAACATTCGTTATGGGCGACCTGAAGCTAATGATGCAGAAGTAGTCATGGCAGCTGAAGCAGCTTATGTAAACCAATTTGTTGATACTCTTCCAGGTGGGTACCATATGGAAATTAACGAAGAAGTTACTAACATATCTGAAGGACAGAAACAACTTTTAACAATTGCAAGAGCAGTTTTAGCTAATCCGCCAATACTTATTCTCGACGAAGCGACAAGTTCAGTTGATACAAGAACAGAGATACTCATCCAAAAAGCTATGGATAAACTCATGAAGAATAGAACAAGTTTTGTGATAGCACATAGACTTTCAACTATTCGTAATGCAGACCTCATCTTGGTCATGAATGAAGGGGATATTATCGAACAAGGAACTCACAAAGAGTTACTAGCACAATGTGGATTCTATGCAGACCTATATAACAGCCAGTTTGATGTTGTAAACGGGTCAACTGAAGCTACAGCATTAGTAGATTGTGATTAAAACTTAGAGAACTAAGTTTTATTCTTCTTTTCTTTTAGTTCTTTTTTCTAAGCGTAAAGCAGCTAAAACTATCCTAACAGCTTTTTTTCTGATGACTAACAGCTGTTCGTTTATCTCTTCTATAGACCTACGTTCTTTCAGCATATTTGTTAGAGTATCAACATCATCGTAGAGATAAACTTGATTACCTAACAAAGCATTATCATCTTTTTCATTGACTAAAACTACTAAAGCTAAATTTTCAAATCCCCCTCTAGCATCTGCATTAGGGAGCTGGATACCATGTATAAAACCCACCATACCTTCACGCGGAAGGATAATTGAACCGATTCTTCTCCTATCATGTTGTTCTTCAAAACCAAGGGAAGAGTAAGCTTGATCAGCTATCTTAAGTAAGAAATTATCCATACCTATAGCAAACCTATTGTTATAACGAGTATCTAAGTCATGATCACTTACCAATGGGATAGCTCCCCTTCGTTGATCAAAAATATTTAGGATTACACCAGGGTTAATGGTAGCTAGTTTTTCCATGATTTCGGATTCAGTAACTTCAATTATTACCTCATCAATAGGTGGAGAACGGGTAAGTTTGTAAACAACATAAGAGATAATCGCTGCTAATATAACGGCTCCAGCTATTATAATATACAACCAAGTAGATGATAAACCTGGAGGTTTGATCGCATTAATAAAATCGTTAAAGTCTAATTGTCCAGAACCATAAATAGGACCAGTACCTAAATATTCTACAGAAATTGCGATATGGTCCATATCTGAAGTGATGAGAAAAGTTATCGTAGCAAAACCTGTTGAATTTGTATCACTATTAAAAGGTATAACATTATTGTAATCTGAAAAGGCAAAAACACCTCCTTTCTTGTTATAAATATATATGTAAAAAACGAGTTCTTCGTTGATTATTGGAGCTCCAGTAAGACTTCGACTAAGTAGAGCAGAAATAACGACTGTATTCCCATAAGTTATGTTATATCCTGAAACAAAAATTTCTATTTCGATAGGGATTGAGAGAACATCAAACTCAAGAAGATAGGGACTATTCGTCTGTCCAAAATAATACATCGATTCGACAAGTATTTCGAGAGTATAATGACCTTTTCCTGGAGTATTTGCTAAGGATGAATAAGTGAATTGATAGATGTAATTACCAAGATCTTGAAAATCAATATCATCTAGCTTTGTACCATTAACATAGATATCTGAAATGTTTAGCAAGACTCCGATATCATTTCTGAAACTCATATTTACCACAATATCATTTTCATAAATAACGCTTAATTCACTATCTGCTAAGATGGAAAGGGAACCTTCTTTCTTTAAAATGGAAAGATTGATAGTGACAGTGTGTTTTGCAGAATCACCAGCTGAAAACTCAAAATCAAGTGAAGTCGTACTGATATTTGTACAATAAATTATAAACTGGAAAATTTGGCTAGTGATTGTATTATTAGTAATCAATAAATTGAGAGTATTACTTAATTGCAGAATAGTTCTATTCCAGTAGAGATTAGGGATAGCTAAACCAGTGTTAAAATCAGAGATATTAATCATAAATTGAAAGACATCACTATATTCTAGATTATAGAGAGAACCATCTAAAATATCAGATGGATAAACAGCTTCAATGTGAATGTCGTCTATGTAAAAGAAATAAATAGTTTTGTTAGAATTAGGATGAGATCCGATAGTATCATCTTCAACTGTAACTGTAAGGTTGGCAAGACCATCATCAGTTAGAACAAAAATGTATGGTAAAGAGAGATTTAAGGAATAATCAGATACTTCATTGTTCCAAGAATAAAGAAGAGAATCAAAGTCATCATTTTTACTTGCATCATACCAAATGGAAGTATTACCTCTGACAAGATATGGATTACTTTCAGAATTTTGAAATAGTTCTTCATAGGTAGAAGTATCTTCGTTGTAGACGTAAAGAGCAGGTAAAGGAGGAGTTTTATCTACAGTAAAAGTGAAGATATAGGTTTTACTATTTCCTACCAAATCAACCGCATTGATAGATAAAATAGAAGAACCATCAGAATAAGGAGCAGGTAATTTTAATTCGAAAATCCCAGAAGAATCGTATGAAACAGAAGCAGTTGCTGGAGAAAAGATATCCCAGCCATATTCAACATGTTCAATAGTACCGACTAGTATATCAGATACAGTGAATCTTAAGCTAGTAAATGAATTAATTTTTGAATTATTGAAAGGCGTGGTAATAACTACATTTGGCGCAGCACCGTCAATAGTTAATTGAATTACATAAACTGATTTATGGTTTAGTGAATCAGTAGCATTAATATATAAGACGCTTGTTCCTGATGAATAACTTAGGATAAAACTACCCAAAAAACTGACATTATAGGATGCCCCCCAAGAATAAGTACTTAAAATAGATGGATCATCATCAGTAATTGAAACTATAATATTTGGATTTGCAGGTGCATAATTAACTCCTAATTTTGTTTGTAATCCTTCGATACTTAAAACATCAATAATAGGGGGAGTCATATCAATTGTAAAAGAAAATGAAGCAGAAGCGAGGTTTTGTGCAATATCTGTGACATATAAGGTTAAAGTATATGTGCCTTCAGAGAAGAAGGAAAGTGCAAGTTCAAAAGGGCTAGAAAGACTGATATTTGTACCTCCATCTAAAGAATATTTAACACTTAATTCAGTAGAAGAGATATTATTATCAGAGAGTGAAAATGTAAATATCTCATCAGTTGTATATCTCATATTGTTATAATCATAAATACTTGGATCAATAATCGGAGCTTCTTTGTCAACAGTAAAGTAAAACGTGAATATTTTCTCGTTTTGTGGAATATCAAAAGTTCTTATTGTTAAGAAATGTACACCTATTGTGTTAGGTAATGAGTCAGAACCATTAAGTGTCAGAGTTGACCCTGTTATATTCACTCCAGTTTCTAATCCACCATTCCAATTATAGTAAACTGTAGTATTACTTCCAGTTATAGTGAGAACAACTTCATCCCCTCCAAAACAATAGGAGTTGTTATTCATGTTTTGAAGTTCGACACCTAATTGGGAATTATCAGTAATAAAACGATAAGTTACTTCTTTATAGTGACCAAATGAGTCATTGGTATATAAATATAGGAAATGCTCTCCATCCAAACCAGGCAAATATGTTCTATAAGTATCACCCGTAAAAGGTATCCACGTGAACTTATCTTGTGAATCCCACTTATATTGAACATCTATCGAGGTTTCATCCGTAATTAAGATATCAATTACTTTTCCAGCAGGATAAGCCGTGTTATTCGCAGTTGTAACTAAAGTGCTTACGGCAGGACTATTATCAACCGTAAAAACGTAAAAGAATTCAACAGTTTCAAACACATCATAAGTTGTAATAGTAAGATTATGATATCCAGCTACATTTGGAACAGGAAGAAGATAATTTAAAGCAGTTGTATTCAAAAAAGTCCCATTTTTGTCCCATTCATGTAAAGCATAATCTATACCAGAATCGTTTAACTGTATTTGTGTATTTTCACTGATAAGAGAACCACTAGGTGGATTGACAAGAACGAGGTTTTGAGAAGAGCTATCGTACCCTATTTGATAGGTTTCAGTTCTTGTGTTACCATATTCATCTATTCCTTTGACATCAAGTGTATGCCAACCATAAATAGCTGGAGACATAGTCCAAGTTGAATCATCAAAAGGGACATATGCTCCTCCATCCCATCGATAAGAAGAATCAACAGAATCAGAAACATCTATACTGACGTTTTTATTTTCAGTAACATAATAAGTATCATTACTAAAACCACTGACTGATATTGTGGGATATTTTTCTTCATACATATATAAAGAAAGACCGGCATTTATTTTATCAAGACCAAAAATTGTGTAGGATGTAGAATATATTCCATCAGAAATATCCCAAGTATCAGAACTTGTGCTAAGACCATTATCATTAGTATAAAGTCTGAAGTGACCTTCACAATTAAGTCTGTTAAGTCTAGCTTGAACTCGGATTTTAAGTCTGTTCCCAGCTGGTATGTTAATAGGAGAACTTAAAGTAAATTCCCTTGGATCAGGGTCACTATACCAAGCTGTATCTCCTTCGTAAAAAGTGTGGTAATAATACAAACCAGTATCAGTAGGAGTATCTGGTGATGCTGGATCAACAACAAAGATATTTATTTGATATCTGACTTGGGGGAGATTGTAAGTCCACTCATTTCTGACATTTGTCATGAGATGAATCTTTCCACTTAAAGTTGCTCCATGTTCGAAAACTGGAGTAAAAAAAGCGGATTTTATTTCTATATCATTCTCCCACATGGTATAATACTGATAAACTCTAGGAGGCATAGTAAGAGGTAAACTGCTTTCAAATCTGTGAATCTCATAATCACAAGACTCGCCATCATACATCATTTCTTCATAAGGTTGGTACTCCCAGACTATGCCATCACTATCTATATCTACAGTTTCATAGTGCTGAAAGAATCCTCGAATTTGATGATTACTTCCTGGTGTGTCAACTTTTTTAATAGGAGTATAAGTGATAATTTCATCAGGATCCGTTGTATCGATTAATTCATCTAAACCGATAAGTGTTTGGATTTCTTGATCTGAGTCAGAATTATTGAATGTAGAACTACTGAACTCGAAGTATATTAGTGAATTTAGAAAGAACAACATAATGATAGCAGAATAAATTTTGGAAGAACATCTATTCATTCAAACCAGCTCAAGTTTCAAGCTGATATACTATTATATGGAATGGAGTAACAAATATTTTTACAAGTATACTATCATGGCATAGGTGTAAATAATATATCCTCTTAATTAACTATATATTGTGTCCAAAGTTATAAATCAATCGATGATGCAAAGCTGAGAACTATCCTTGAGTATCGTTAGGTTTAAGAGTCGTTCTGTCAACAGATAAAGTATGAACAAATCTGAGCTCTTGCAATGGTTAAAAGAAGAACACCAAGCATGGAAAGCAGTCATTGATCAGTTCACTTCTTCTAATTGGGAAAAACCTGGTGTAACAACTTATTGGTCCATGAAAGACACACTTGCTCATCTAATTGGTTGGAACCGTCAATCATTGGCTAATATGCTAGCAGTGTCGCAGAGTAAACCAAAACCATCACCTCCTTGGCCACCAGAATTAGAATCAGACGATGAGATTAATGCTTGGTTTTGTGAAACCAATCGTGAGCGTTCGGTGAAAGAGTTATTATCGGATGAGAAACAGGTTTTTAAGCAGGTATTAGGGGTTGTAAAGAGTTTTCCAGATGATGTTGAGATCGAAACCTTACAAGAAGAAGGGCGTGAATATTATCTGGTGCATCTAAATGGTCAACGATTACACCCAGGGGAATTCTTCGATCATTATCGTGATGATCATGAAGCTAAAATCAGTTCATTTCTAAAAAAACAGAATTAAACTAAAAAAATTCTTGGTGAATAAACTATAGGAAGATATATGAGCTAAACCTCATACTACTCTATTATGAAATCTTTGCAAATAAAATTCCTAGTTTTATTGATACTAATCTCGATAAGTATCCAATTTTCTCCTACGACTTATTCATCACCTTCAGGAGATAAGGTCCTCATAACAGAGGTGCTTTATGATGCACCATTTTCTGATGCTACAGAAGAGTGGTTTGAGCTTTTTAATCCAACAGATGCTGCCATTGATCTGACTGGGTGGACAGCTCATGACAACTATGAATCTATTTCTTTATCTGGTTCAATTCCAGCAAGAGGGTACTTTGTTATTTCAAAAAATGCTACTGCTTTTTACAACCTTTACGGTTATAATCCAGATTTAGCTCTAGCTTGGGGAAGCTTTGCATTAAGTAATTCAGGAGATAATCTCACTCTCTATGATGATTTGAGCAACGAGATAGATTTTGTTGCATGGGAAAATTGGAAGCCGGGTTGGTCTCTATTCGCAGCTGATGGTACAACTATTTTGAGAACAAGTTTAGTAGATACTGATACAGTTAATGATTGGGGTAATAGTGGTACACTTGGTGATCCTGGTGATGGACCTTATGATGAGATGCTGCTAGATGAAGTAGCTCCTGTAGTTGAGATCATTGCTCCAGTAAATGGTTCTGAAGTATCAGGATTTGTTAACATTGAACTGAACGCAACTGACGAGAATGGTATTGCCAGATATGAGATATTTGTAGATGGAGGATTAATTGCTACAACAAGCACATATATCTGGGATTCAAGATCCGTTAGCAATGGTTCGCACATAATATCTGCTATTTGTAAAGATCCCGCTAACAATTTTGGTCAAGACAACATTAGTGTAATAGTTGCTAATGAAGAGTTAATCACAAGTTTTGATAACATAAAAATCATGGAGTATAATATCGAGAACTCTGGTGCTGATCCAGACTGGAAAGAGGTTGTAAAAGAAGAAAATCCAGATATCGTGGTCTTCGTGGAAACAGGATATTGGGATGATGGTGCAGATGCTTTGCTTGACACCTACACCAACGAATTTAATGCGTATTTTGTCAATGAAGAACCATATGAAAGTTATACAGCGCAAAATGTTCCTTATGGTACTAGTGGTGAAGCTATTATGAGTAGGTTTCCAATACTTGAATCTGTCCAGATACCTGAAGTACCTTTAGATAATGGAACACTGTATGAAGTTACTCATGATTTCATGTTTTGGAATGTAAATATATCTGGAACTGAAGTCTATATCATCGGAGCGCACTTAAAGGCTATGGAAGGAGCTGTGAACGAAGCAAGGAGAGAGTATGAGCAAGAAGGAATTATCAATTACATGGATGGTTTAGGAGAACACCCAATCATCTATATGGGAGACTTGAACTCTTTCTCACCAGAAGATACAGGAGATTTAGCACCACCATATGACAACCTTGGATATGGACCACTTACTATGATGTTAGAACCAGATGATTCCACCTATGGTCAATACTCTTCAGAAGTACATAATTTCATAGATGTTTATAGAACACTCAATCCAACAACACCAGGATATACTTACCCATCTTATCAATCGAGAATTGATTTTATTATTGTAAATGAGTATTTTGAAGGCTATTTGATAAACTCAACTGTAGGAGATACAGCTTCAGCTAATATAGCTTCAGATCATTATAGTTTAGACTTTTTCTTAGATACTAATGCTTTTGTGAATGAATTAGATATTCCGCCAGTTCAAGTTCAAGGACTGAATGCAGAAGCCGTTAGTCAAACTATGATTAGTCTTTCTTGGAGTGCTAATTATGAAAGCGATCTTGCTTATTATAGAGTATTTAGAAACAATGTCAATATAGCTAATACCACAAACACTTTTCTAACCGATAGTGGACTAAGTCCAAACACTTGGTATGATTATACTATAACAGCTGTAGATACAAATGGAAATGAAGGTATACCTTCTAATTCAGTTTCAGTAAAAACACTTGATGTAACTACTGAATCAACTAATTTCAATTTTGGAATAATTGCATTACTCGGAAATTGCGTTGTTATGATATTTGTTTCAAGATATAGAAAAAAGAGAGATAAATAATTTCATTTTCTTCTTTTACCTTTTTCTTATATACTAAGGCAAAAATGGGCTGGTTCCATCTTTTCTAGAAGAGTTTATTAGCTAGTAAGCATATGTTTTAAGGTGATACAAATGAAACGATGTAGCAAAATTATTTCTTTATTTGTAGTACTATTCTTACTTTCTGCATTAACTGGGAGGAGCGAAGTAGCATCAAATTCACTTGATTTAGTAGCAGGAACAATTGTTATGGGAGATATTTATCAAGGAGACATCTATGGGGAATATAATTTCTCTGTTTATAGAAACTGGCACGATCCCTTTTATGATTTAGATGTAGTAGATATGGGTATGGATTTCCTTCATTATCCTCCATATAATCCACTCTTCAATGTAACTACAGAGATTGTTAAATCGCTGGTTGTAATTGACAATAGAACAATGGCTATACCTGTATTTTACTATTATGTGAATACCACAGAATATGATATTACTATATTCATAGATATTCAAGATGATTTAAACATAACAAGTGATGATTTAAAGGTCACTTTCAATGGAACTACATATATTTATGATGATGTGACTGAAGCAACTCCAGGTTATGAAATAATTAGTCAGTGGATGCTGAGCTTTGGACTAGGAAATATGTTACTACAGCAATTAATGCCACTCACGCCTTATGCAATTTCACCACTAGCAACAATAGGACAAACGATAGAATATGGTTCATATAACGGAACTGTTATGGGATATACGAATTATTATATTAGTGAAACAGAATATTATGAAGCAATTGAAGTTCATCATGATGAAGTAGTAGTACACGTAGATATGTTAGGATCAGATAGCCCTCAGACTATAGGTGATCGAACGTTACTATATGAAAAGAACACCGGGATTATTTTACATTGGTTGGAGTACAATTCTTCTGCAGACAAATATTATTACTTTAACGCAACAGATGTCATAGGTCTCAGCCCTATAATAGTCGTTCCCGAGTTTTCTGGATACTCTTTAGTAATAATTAGTAGCATTGTCATTGCAATACCAATTTTCTTAGTTAAAAGAAAGAAGAAATGATCTTTTTTCTTTTTCTTTATTTCTTTGCTTTACATGAAGTAGTTGATTTAACAAACTACTTTTAATCTAATAATCGTTTTATTCCCACTAGTTTTTGGATTTCAGTGATATTTTGAGACACTTCAATGCATCCCAAATATTTTCCTTCCTCATCACGAAGAGCGTAATATTCAATGAGTACTTTCTGTTTATCTTCAAAACCTTCAACAGTCAAATCTATCCAGAATCTAGCTTTATCTCTTTTATTAGCTTTCATCTCGTTTATTATTGTTA
>CAZJUB010000071.1:0-13914 GCA_964549075.1 uncultured archaeon
ACCAACAAATCTTGCATCAAGAATGATATATCATGTAATGATTTATGGTCAATCATTTTCTGACTTGACTTTTGAGTTTGTATCGTTGATAATTGTAACATTGATTTATTTAACAATTGGATTAGTACTTATCTCATTGTTCAAATTAAGACCAAAAAAAGAATAAATGAAATGTTTCCTTGAAGGAACATCTCTTTATTTTTATTTTAGGATGAAGTACGAAACAATTTTAGATTGACTAATTATTCTTTCTTGCTAGGTATCAAATAGACTGAACCAGTCCATAGAGCAATTACTACAGCAACAAACACTAGTATCATACCTATCCACCAGACATCTGATGCAAAGATTATCAGTAAAACTCCTGCAGTTAAAAATCCGATTATCATTAATGTTATATAAAGTAAATTATTTTTCTCCAACTGTTACATCTCCTATTTAGGTGATATTTCTATCTTTTACTTTCATATATAAAATTTAGCTAAACTTCATCGATAGAAAAAAGAAAAAAAGAGAGTATTATCTAGTCAAAGCTCTTTCAACCATTCGTGCATGCCAAATCGCTAGTTTATTGTTCAATTGTAAAACTGAAGGCATCATAAGCAATCCTACAAGAACAGCTACAACCAACATTACTATTATTCCCCAAGTAGGAAAGTGTAGAAGAATCAAATTATTCCACGCATTCTCCTGTATTTAACTAGTATTGTACTATAAAATGGAACTCCAATCAGTCCTGTAACTACTGAAAGTAATGTTGTCCTGACAGCAAAGATAAAGGTTCCTATGGAAGTGCTAAGAGCATCGAATAGACGAGTGACTTACCAATTCTTCCTCGTAAGTCATAACCTTTGCTTTTGAAAGATATATTTAAGTTCTTCTCACATTATATTTCTATTTTAATGAAATCTATCTTCTGTTTTTCTCTTTTTAAGATACTAATTTTGAAGAGTACATTAAGTATATTACACAAAATTTTATTAGACTTAGATTTAAAAACACAAGATGGTATCCACAAAGATTGTAATCATAGGAGCAGGTAGTTTACAGTTTGGTTTAGGGACATGTGGCAGTATTTTTGCTTCAGAGATTTTAGATGGTGCTACTGTTAGTTTGCATGACATAAATGCAATTAATTTAGATTATGCTAGAAAAGCATGTCAGGCAAAAATAGATCAAGATGATTTAAATTTCAATGTTGAAGCTACAACTGAACGTAAAGAAGCTTTGAAGAATGCTGATTTCATTGTAAACTCTATTGAAGTTGGACCTAGATTTTATTGGTGGGAATTAGATAAGAAAATCCCAAGGAGATATGGAAGTCCTCAAGTCTTTGGGGAAAATGGTGGTCCTGGAGGAATGTTTCACTCAATGAGAATAATTCCACCAATATTAGATATCTGTGAAGATATAACTAAGATTTGTCCTAATGCTACGTTCATCAATTATTCTAATCCTATGCACAGAATCCTTCTGGCTATCAAAAGAAGATATCCTAAACTCAAAGCTGTCGGTCTTTGTCACGAAATTGCCTCAGCTGAATATCTTTTACCTAAAATATTGAAATTACCTTTTGAAAAAATGGATTTGTGGTGCGGAGGATTGAATCATATGGGAGCCATTATCAAAGCTCAAAATAAAGAAACTCATGAAGATTTAATTCCTGAAATCTTTGAAAAAGGAATTAAATTCTTAAAAAGATGGAAATGGAGTATTCCTTCAAGATTGATGCATCCAGTTGGTCTGGCACTATATATTTTAGAAAACTTTGGCTATCTACCTTACACAAATGACTCTCATTATGGGGAATATATCGGTTGGGCAAGAGAAGTTTCTAATATGAGAGGTATCAAAAATTTCTACAATTTTTACAAGTTCTCAGTGGATTTTAGCAGATATCAAATTAAAAGGAAAATTAGGAGAAAGAAAGGTCATAAATTAGTGAAACTTGACCATGAAAGAGCAATTCCTATTATTGAAGGGATTATTTCAGATAGTAACCATCAAGAATTATCAGTTAATCTACCAAATGATAGAATTATAACAAACTTACCAGAAGATCTTGTAATTGAATGTCCAGCGATAGTAAATAACTCAGGTGTAAAAGGTATCCCTCTTGGAGATTATCCTGTACCTTTAGTTAATTTACTAAATGAGGAAGCTAATGTACAAGATTTAGTTGTTAAAGCTATACTCAACAATTCTCGTGATTACGCTATAAAAGCTCTTCAAGCAGATAACAACTTTCCTAGAAAACATTTAATTGAACCTTTTCTTGATGAAATGTTAGATCTTCAAAAAGAATGGATTAAATTGGAATAAGGTAAGATTTTCATTCTTGCTGAAAAATATCACCTGTGTTGAGAACAAGCTCATCACACATTTTTTTCTCAGCACCTTGCCAGAGAATCACATTTGAGAATTTCACAGGTAATTCATGAGCATTCAGTATATCTTGTCCATCTAAGAATTGATAGTGCAAATGAGAATATACATTGGAAGCTCCAGAGAATCCTACTTTAGCGATTTCTTGATTTCTTTTTACAAAATCTCCTTCTTTTACTATACAACTACCTTTCAGTAGATGATAAAGATGGCTATACTCAGTTTTGTTGTGTTTAATAACTATATAATTTCCAGCTAATTCTATCTCTTTTCTATCTTCCATCGCTTTTGTGAAATCAAATGGCTCATCGTAAAGGTCTTCTAAATTATTAACTACTTTAACCACCTCTCCATCTGCGGGAGCATATACTTTTGCTTTATGGGTATAGAATTTCTTTATATCAGTAAAATGAAAGTCATAATTCTTATCTCTTTCATCTTCTTTCATTTTTCTTAAATTTCCATCATCACCTAAAACAGAGAAATCTATTCCAAATCTATTAAAATTAGTTTGGAATATCCCATTGGTAGCTTCTTTTAAGATGCTTAATGCAACTCTTCGATGGTGAGAATAAAAATCGTTACCATCCAAAATTACAAGTTTACCTTTAAGGGGAAGGGATAATTTTACTTTTTGAATATATTTAACAGGTTTAACTCTTATATCTCCATAGTAGAATTCGTCTTTCGTATCTTTATCGACAAAAGTAAACATATAACGTAGATACTCTATAGGTGTGTCTTTTGAAAATCTGTAAAATGGATTGAATAAATCCAAATTTTCTTTGCCTTTTAAATCATATTTACCTAGAGTGTAAATACTAGGATTTCCTACTCCATTATGATTTAAATGTCTAAAAGTTATTAATTGATCTTTCTTATCATAAATAGCAACTTTGATGAATTTGACGAGTAGATTTCTATCTGTTAAACCTTGAAGAAGGAAATCGAAATTTAAAATAAATGAATTCTTCTCTTCAACTAAATAAACTGTTTCAGGTTCAATTTTAATGGAAACAACTTCTTCTTTTGATGAATGTGATGAAAGAAAATCTTCAAACATACTTTATTTGAATAGATGAGCTTTAAGAGTTTTGTCTAGATAAATTGTGAAAAACTCCAAATAAATCTTCAAGAATCTTTTATTGCTTTAATTTATCATGCAATTCTATTAGTTTTTGTTGAGCTAAAGACCGTACTTTAATTGAAGCTCCCTTTTGACCAATTGTCTTTAGGATTTCTATTTGTTGTTCAATTGTTTTCTCATAACTTATCATTTCTTCCCAATACTTGAACCACAAATCTTCTCTTTCCTCTTTGCATAAATTTTTGCTTAGTTGTTTCTTTCTCTTTTCAATTAAAGTGTTAATATCTAATATTATAGGTACTAGTTTTTTCATTTTTTGAGAAATATTTTTTTTATTTGAGTGAATCAATCTGACTTCATGACCTTTAGAAACTATTTCCTTTATCATTTCAATATAACCTCCATCACCTGATATCAAGATTATAACTAGACCTTCAGGATGTTCAGAACAAAACCTTAAACAGCTTTTCTTTAATTTTTTGTCAGTTGCCTGTTTTTCAGCTGATATTGTTCTGATTATCTTAAAATCAGCTTCTTTCAAAATTGATAAATGAGGATTGATATGAGATTCTATACCATAGACATTCTTAGTAAGAACATTATAGTATCTCTTTGAAGGTTGAATTAACTTTAGAAAAATCTCTGCAGATATTTTATTTTTAGGTAAAGCGAAATTTTCGAAATCCCAGAAAATAGCGGCCTTAGTTTTTTTTCCGATATTTAAGATTCGATCCGATAAATTCTTTTCAAAAGGATACAAAATCTCTTGAGCAATCATATCAAGGTTATCTACAAATTTCTTTAAGTAAGAACCTAGATTGTTTAAAAATTCTTCAGTATCTTTTTTTCTCTCCCCCCAACCTTTTTCCTTGACTTCATCTGATGTATTAGTATTATTTTCCACAAACATACATCTCTTCCACTAAATCAGATTAGAATTAACCACACACTATAAAATAATTTCTCAATTTTCCATTTAAAAAGGATTTTCATAAAAATTTAGAAAAATGAAAAAGGTGTGAAAAATATTACAATTTCCTAATAATTTTGGATTTTTTTCTTTTGTGATTCATAGCTGGAAATATAATTAACAGAGATATAATCAGTGTTACTAGTATTATGTTAGAAGATTGTGGTAGTTCAGGTATAATAACAAAATCGTTGACATGATAGATAGGTGAGATAGTTGTAACAGGTATAAGAGATATACCGATATCCGAAATTTTCCAATACATCACTTGAAAACCATTATTTCCATCATTAACAAACCAAGTTAACCATAAATCGTTATTCATATCCACGATACATTGAAATTCTAGTATATCAGGTCCATAAAAGTACGATGAATTACTCGCAATAATCAATATCGGTCCAGCATCATAAATAATGGTACCATTAACATCATATTTTCTGTACTGAAACTCTTGATCTTCATGAGTATAGTAATCTCCTAAAATAGGAAAATTATATACCAAAGATTGGTCACGAGAAAGAGTACCAATTCTCAAAACTAATTCAACCTGATGTATTATTGATCCTGTAGAATTGATTTCATAATAGGTATAGACATGATCTTGTAACCAAGAGAGATATAACTTGCTTTCAAACAGATGTATTACTGAATCAGTCAAAAATTTTGTGTCATTGTAATAAATTTTTTTATTGAATATTTGACTTATGTTTCCATCATTAAAAGAGAATTTTGTTAGATAAATGGAGTCATAAGATTTGATACTTGTTACGTAAGTGTTATTCAAATTATCAATTACAAGAGAATCAGAGGAATTTGATAATCTAAAATAATCTATAGCATTTCCATCGTTATCAAGATAAAAATAATATATAGAATTGAAAAGAAAGTGAATATTAGAAAATTCATCAACCACCAAGCTATCAATGTAACTTGATGCAAAAGGGCTAGAGCTAAAACCTGATAATATCTTCTTTGAAAATATTATTTTTGTATCTACTAATGTTTCCAAGTTTTTATCTAATTTTTTATAATAAAGATAATCATATTGATCTCCTACAGAAGAACCATTTGTATACATAAGATACCATAGAAAATGAAGATTGTATTCTGAATCAACAATAAAACTAACATCGCTTGTTGCAGTTACACCTGGTAATAGATCTGTTTTTGTATAGAGTAACACACTTTCATCTTTTAACGAACCATCCAAATTGAGTTCTTGAATATACACTGTTTCATCAAAATCATAAACAACAAAAGTAGCGTTAAATGATGTTTGTGTTTCTTTCCAAGTTAAGAAAATTCTGTTTTCGTTTGTACAGATTATTCGTGGTTCATCTACATTTGCAGTTTCACCAATTATTTCAATACCTATTGGCTCAGTTGAACCTGCAAAACAATTACTATGCTCTTTTGAAGACACAAGTACAGTTTGTTCAGATATGGTTTTAATAGAAAAAAGAGAACCAAATATAACAATAATCATCATAAAAAATTTTAGTTTTTTAGTCGATTTAAGCAAACGCAACATGCAAAAGTATAGTTACAAATACTTATAAAGTTATTTTGAAGAGATTTTTAACTCTTTTATTTTAAGTCTCAAGTGATTCAATAAATTTTTGTAGTTTTTTTAATACGAAAAAGAAATATTCTTCTAAGGTACCAAAATAAGGTATTTTTTCAATTGTTCCAAAAGAATCAGTTTGTGTTGAAAAAGCTGTTCCAAAAATGATACTCCATGTAAAATAAGCTAATTTTGTTGTTTCTCTCTCGCGAATTTCTCCATTTTTAGATGCTGTAGTGTAAATATCTTTAAGAATCTTTATGGTTTTTATCTCATAATGCTTTTCTATAGGTCCTTTTTTTAAAGATTTAGGAGCGCTAGTTTTGAAAATCAACCTGAAATTTCTGTAGTCTTCGATTATAGAATCAAAATAGATTTTAGCAATTTGAACAGGTAAATCGACATACTTGCCTTTGTAGTTTTTAATATGTTCATCAATTTTATTTTCAACTTGCTCAAAATCCTCTTCAACTATTGCAAACCAAAGCTCTCTTTTACTTTCAAAATAAGTATATAAGCTAGCTTGACCCATATCCAACTCGTTAGCTAAAGCTCTTAAAGTAAAACCTCCAACACCATATCTAAGAAAGAGCTCTCTTCCTTTATGTATAATATCGTTGAAAATTTTCTGTTTAGCTATAGTAGATCTAGCTCTTGAATGTTTCACAAATTATAAAAAGAGTTGTTGTTTTTAAAGCTTTTTAAAAGAACATTGTTCGTTTAATAAAAATATAATATAATTTCAGACAGAACTGGTGATTTTCCAATAAATAATAAGATCATCACAAATCATCAAAAACTGCAATTTGTCCCAATAAGGATTTCTAAGAGGTTTTAGAGCTACATTTAGCTTTAAAAAACAATCAAATAATATACTTCTAATAGAAAGATTAATAAAGGAACATTCACAAAGTTAACCGATTAATGACCGCTTATAAAGACATTTGAGTGTGAACACAAAAAGTGTGTTAAAATACTCAATTTGCACAAGGGGGGGACTGAATTGAAGATCCCTTCTTGGTGAGTACATTAACAGAGGTGATTGTATGAAAAAATGTGAACACAAATGTGATAATTGCGGAGAAACATGGGAATGTTCTTACCCATATTATTCGGATTTCCAATATTTTAAGACATCAGTAGATAATGGTTACTATTGTAATTCTTTTTGTCCATCATGCCAGCAAGAAAAAAGAAATGAATTAGATTTGCTATTCGAGAATGTTTCTAAGACAGGTTATTTTAAAACATCTATTAACCATATCAAAGGAAAAACCTAGGTGACCAGTTTGATGGTCAATGAGGGATTCTTGACGGAAAAACGGTATAAATCATATAACCGGAGAAATATGAATAAAATTATTGATAAACATGATTTATCAGATGATTTATTAGAAGAAATAAAAATCGCTTCTATGGTTATACCCTTCCGTACAAATGAATATGTAATAGATGAATTAATAGATTGGGAACAGGTACCAAATGATCCAATCTTTAATTTAAACTTCCCTCAAAAATCTATGTTAAAATATAATCATTACAAGAAGCTCCAAACAGCTATTATTGAAGATTATTCCCCAAATAAAATTGAAACTATCAAAGAAGAGATATACAAAGATTTGAATCCACATCCTGGAGGGCAAATTTGTTACAATACACCAGAGATGAATGGAAGAAAATTGACAGGTATTCAACATAAATATAGAGAAACTGTCGTATGTTTTCCTAGTGAGGGACAAATGTGTCATGCATTTTGTACATATTGCTTTAGATGGGCTCAGTTTATTGGTAAAAACGATTTGAAAATGTCATTAAACAATCCTCAATTTTTAATTGATTATCTGCAAAACCATCCAGAAGTACAAGAAGTACTCTTCACTGGTGGGGATCCTCTAATCATGAAAGCAAATAAAATATCAAAGTATATTATTCCAATATTAGAAGCTGAAATTAAACACTTAAAATCAATCAGATTTGGAACTAAGACTTTAACATATTGGCCATTTCGCTATGTCTCAGATTCTGATTCAGAAGAAATCTTGGACATTTTCAAGAAAATAGTAGATTCGAAAATTCATTTATCTATAGTTGCTAATTTTAATCATCCCAAAGAGCTAAAAACTGACATTTTAAAAGCAGCAGTAAAGAAAGTTCAGTCAACAGGTGCTATTATCAGAACTCAATCTCCAATTCTAAATAACATAAATGCTGATAAAGAGATTTGGATAGAGTTGATAAGAAAAGAAGTAGATTTAGGTATGGTTCCTTATTATATGTTTATTCCGCGAGATACTGGAGCTAAAGAATATTTTGAAGTACCGCTTGTAGATGCTTTCAGAATCTATATCAAAGCAATAAGAAAATTATCAGGACTGTGTCGAACAATAAGAGGACCTGTAATGTCAACAACACCTGGTAAAATCCAAGTAGTAGGTATCACATCGATACAAAATCACAGAGTGATGGCATTAAAATTCATCCAGGGACGTAATCCTAGATGGGTAGGTAGAATATTCTTTGCTAAATTCAATAGAAAAGCAACTTGGTTAAATGATCTTGAACCAGCTTTAGCTAAGAAATTTTTCTATGAACACGAATTAATCAAATATCTTCATCCATATGGATCCTCTCAAATTGACAAGGTAGCTGAAAAAAATCTTGAAAGTGAGGAGATAACAGGGGAAACATAATTTAGAAAAAGATAACTAATACAACAGAGAACTTAAAAATACTTGATAAATATCTACATGAAAGGAAAATAGAAAAAAAAAGGTTAATTGTTGATAATATTAACCTAATTGTTTTGACTATTTTTTAGATACATGGATTATCACGCCTGATTTCAAAACGTGAATTAGTAACGGAGGTACTGAGATGAAAGGAAAAATCAAAAAGATATTACCAATGAGAGGTTTTGGATTTATAAAAAACGAAGAAGAAGATAAAGAGCTTTATTTCCATTGGTCCAAAACAAAAGATGACTTTTATTACTTAAAAGAAGGCGATGAAGTGATTTTTGATATTAAAGAGACAAAGAAAGGTCCTCAAGCTGTAAATGTAACAGCTATATTTTAAATTAACAAAAAAGACCACATTTTAAGATATTTTATCAATTTGTTGTAAAATTTGATAATAAAGTGAATAGAAATTTATTTTATTCGCAAAATTATTTTAAGTCAATTTTACATACAGAATGAAGGATTTATAAAATGATACGTTAATTTTCAACCATGTCAATTAAAATTACACCAGAATATCTGGATTTATTAAATGAAGCTGTTGCAAGAGAATTCCAAGTTTCTATTCAATATTTCTTACAACATGCTAAAATGGAAAAAATATTACGAAAAGTCAAACCTGAAAATTACCTTTTAGATAAAACAACTTATGATGCGCTTGGTGAAGTTCTTAAGGAATTTGCTATCACCGAGATGAAACATGCTGCAACAATTATGGAAAGAATCTTTTATCTTGGAGGAGAAGCTACTACAAAATCAGGTAAACCAAAAATTGGTGAGACTTTAACAGATTTTGCAAAATTAGGCGTTGAAGCTGAAGAAGAGGCTCTGAGTTTATACCGAAAAATAATCAAAAAAGCTGGAGAATTAGAAGACTGGGAAACAAAACAGATGTTTAAAAAGATCTATAGTGAAGAAGAGGAACATTTCCTTAGATTCGAAGAATTCATTAAACTAGATGATTCTGAACCTGACGGACCAGAACCGTTTGAATCAGAATGGACTAAAATCCTAACAGATGATTATTTCGATTTGTTAAACAAAGCTGTTGCTGCAGAAATTTCAGCAATCGTCCAGTATGTTGTCCAGCATGAGAAAGCAAGTTTCTTAGCTTTGAGAAAGAAAGATACAGCTTTAGAAGCAATACAAGACACAAATAAAGCAAAAGTTGTAAGTGATTTATTAAAAACCATAGCCCTCACAGAGATGAAGCATCTAGAAATGATTTCTGAACGAATCTATCTGCTAGGAGGAGAATGTGTGTATAATCCTGATCCTCTACCAAAAGTAGGTGATACAGCAGACGATTTCCTTAAATTAGATCACAAAGCTGAAGACGAAGCAATTGTTTTGTACAAAAAGATAGTTGATGAAGCTGTTAAAAGAGGAGATATTCCTACTAAAAGGATATTTGAAGATATTATTATAGACGAAGACGAACATTATTGGACTTTTGATGACTTTTTCTAAACTTTTTTAGATTTTTTTCTTTTTTAATCACTTCTATTTCATAATTATACGTGTCGTTCTTATTAATGCAACAAGCAATTTACGGTATAAAACAATCATTATTATTATTAATATAAAGCAATAATATATCAAGCAAAATTATTAAAATTTAGATATTTTAATTATTATTAAAACACATTAATAGATAAATATATAAAAGTTTTAAGTAATATGTGAGTATCTAATATAACGAAGAATGCACATGAAACTCGGAATGAACAGCTACTGCGTTAAGAACTATATTAGATGTATTTGTAGGAAACTTATTCATAGTTTCACCGAACAACAGCCTTGATAGGAAGATAGAAAAACCTACACCTATCTTCTTACCAAGATTATTTTTTTCCTACTTTTCTTCTAATCCATTCAAGTGTAATTAGGCTAGCTGAGATGAATACGAGAATTGAAAGATTCCACATGAAGAATTCAGGAATGACAATTATCACATATTCATAATATCCTGGTGCGATTTTAATAATAGGTATTAGATGTTCTCCATAGGTGTTTATTTTCCAGTACATCAATTGAAATCCATTTGCTCCATCATTAGCTGCCCATGTCATCCACAGATTACCAGTTAAGTCTTCAATGCAATTTAAATCAGAAATTACAGGACTATAGATATAGGAACAATTTGCTAGAAATCTAACAACTTCCCTTCCTTCTAGAATTAAATTGTTATAGAATGAATATATTGAGTAAATGAGCTTGATATCTTCCAGATTATAATAAACACCTTCTGTATAAAAGGAATAAACATATGAATGATTACTTGAGAGTGTACCTTTTCTTATTGCTAAATCCACATCTTGGATTACACTTCCGTTATAATCTAGCTCCTTATATAAAATTTGATTTGTATAGTGATCAGAAAAATAATATGAGACATAGATTATTCCATTGCTAAATAATATCTCAGGATCACCAAGAATATTTTCTTCATCAAAAATAATTACTTGTGTAGAATTGTTAGTAATATTATTTCCTATGATCTGAAAACTTGTAAAATAGATGTAATCTTGGTATACATTTGAAACTACAAATGTAGTGTTCATTTTATCACTGGCAAGAGAGAAGGTATTTCCTCTATATTCATCTCCGAGATTCAGAGTAGTCATATTAAAGCAATCTAACAGATTTCCATTATTGTCAATATATAAGTAGAATTGTTTATCGAATAACAAATGAAACCTGTTGTAGTTATCAGCGACTGAACCTACTATACAATAATCGGAGAATACACTTGAAGATATTCCTTCGCGATTATAGGAGTAAATAATTTTCACATCTTCAATAATAGCGAGATTTGGATCAAGCTTCTTGAAAAAAAGATGACTGAACTGATCTGAAGAAGAAACATTGTTACCAATAGTCTCTAGAACATACCAGAAGATATTGAAATTATTATCGTTATCTATAACAATGTTTACATCTGCTGTATCATGAATATCAAAAGGTATATCTGTATAATCGAAAACAACTACCGCATCTCCTTTTAAAGAACCGTTTAGGAATATCTCCTGGATATATACTGTATCGTTATAGTCATAAACTCCAACAGTTTTGTTAAGAAAATATTCTGATTCTTTCCATGAGATATAAATCCTATTTTGATCGTTACACAATATTATAGGTTCATAGACTTTTCCTACTTCACCTATTATACTAATTTGTAGTGGTTCAATTGAAGATTGAGCATTTACTGAATTAAGAGAATTAAGAGAACTCTGAAAAGCAACTACTAAAAACAAGAAAATAATGAAACACGCTTTATTAAATACAGACTTTAAAGCCATATGAACCACATATTTCACCTCTTATACACTAATAAATTTTTACCTTAGAATGCAATTATACCATAAACTCATGCAAAGGTCAGATCATCTAATCTGTAACTCTTTCAACCAATTGAATATCTTCTCATTCGATGAAGCAGTTGGCGAACCATATAATACGAGACCTTGTAAAACAGTTGATTTAGAACCCATTTTACTAATATCTGTTAAACATCGTTGTTCTCCACCTCCACCATGTGTTACAAAAGGGATCAATTTCTTCTCAGATAAATCATGTTTTGAAAGAAATGAAGCAACAAGTGGAGCCATTGTACCATACCAGTTAGGAGTACCAACGAAAATTATATCATATTGGTCAATGTTCTCAACTAGTTTTTCTATAGGAGGTTTAATTTGGTTATCGATTTCCACTTTGCTAACTTTGAGAACATCTTGATATTTTGGTGGATATTTATTAATTTCTTCAATTTTAAAAAGATCTCAACCAACAAAGCTTTTTATCTGTTGTGCAAATTTTTCTGTATTTCCAGTGCGTGTATAGTATACTATAAGTATTCTGGGATTATAATTCTTAGAGGTGTCAGTAGAACTCATCAATGGATCTATATCAATTCACCTCTTTAAAATTGATTCTGATTTAGCACTAGTGTTTTAGAAATTTAAGAAGTGAAAAAAGGATAAAATAATGTGATATAAAAGGAAATGAGAAATGAAAGTACAAAAGGAAATTTACAGGTTTGCAAATGATCAAATCCCTCTTTAAACATATCCTCCAATGTTTTACCACTAAACTTTACAGCTTGTTTCCTCGACATGAGATGTCTAGATTTTTACTTTTTTCCCCATTTAAAGTAAAACTACAACAATACTACGATTTCTCTTTACTTTAACACAAAAACCACATATAAGATAATGCTGAGAATGGAAATAATAATGCCATTTATACATACTAAAATTCGAAGTCTAAATTTCGTGGTTTTTACTTTTTCAAGCAGAGAGTTTAATTTTTGTTGATTTGGATAAGATAAGTATAAATTCCTGATTTTTGTTAATCGAATTGAAGGGACAGGCGTAATCACTGATCCAACTCCATGAATTATTCTCGAGTATCTTGCAAATGGATTGATGAAGATAAAGATTCCGACTACAAAAATTATAAAACCAAAAGCTAAAAATATAGCAGCAGTTATTACTCTCACATTTGAAATATCTAAAACACTTAGTAATATGAATGCAGTAATAAATGAGAGACCCAAAATTACTCCTATTAATATAAGGAGCTTGAAGATATTTAGGTAAATTGAAATCTCTGGGATATTACTTACATCTAAATTATCTTCTAAAATGAGTTTTCCATTCTTATATGTTCGTGTTTTAACCATCTTATAACGGTTGACTTCATAATATATATTTTTTTTCAATTTGATGTCACCAAACAATTATAAAGGCTAAAAACTAACAAACAAAGAGTCCTATAGAAACAAAAAACGATTTAGGATTAAAGATGGGATTAGAATTACCTTACTTGAGTTTCTTAAAGTTTCTGTAGAGAGAGAGCTTTTAAAGTCCATAAAATTTTCTAACTTCAGAAGGGTTCATAAGAACATTGTTACTTCCAACTCGTTTGTAATATTTATTCGTATTTGTTGTGTGCAACTGTTTTTTATCATGAGCAACAAAGACAAAAATATTGAAAATATACAACTAATCTGAGTTTTCATGGTTTTTTTCATGAGAATTTCAATGTTTTTTCACTAGTTTGAAATAGTAAAATTTAACTCTAGAGACCGTTACATTCAACTCTAAACCTTGTTGTAAGGTAACGAGTATTTTTTCACCTCCACCTTCTTATCAAGAGGACT
>CAZJUB010000072.1:0-13610 GCA_964549075.1 uncultured archaeon
TGTATTAAGTAAATCATCAGATTTGTCAGTTAATTGTTGAACAAGTTCATCAACGCTTTCAGAAGGAGAAATTGAAATGGGATTAAACATAGCTTGATGGTAAATTATAGTTAAGTAAATTGTAGGAATCAATATAAAACAGAGCATAATAGCAATCAAAGTTACACGCTTTCTCATTTCAGGACAACATTTTTTTTTGAAAAATTGATTAAAGAGAATATTAAGTGTTTCGGAGATTAGCTTAAATTAAACCAGAGTGATACATTCTTGCTTTTAATTTTTTATAGCAACTCATTTTGATTGAGTATATTTTTATAGCAACAATTTATCCAATAGCAGGTTCTGCAGGAAATAGCTATCCATATCTTCTAGGAGAACCAATGGTTCCTGAATTTTCCGAAAACTTGTTCATGATACTTGTACTCTCTACAACCAGTCTAGTAGCAACTTAAAGGGTAAGTGTATCTAAAAGAAAATTACGAAAATAATACAAAAGGAATCAAAGAAAAATCCTCAACACTTGGATAAATATGGTGTTTACTCTTCGGAAACTGCAAAAATGATAGCAAATTCTATAAGAATTTTTTACTCCAAACAAATTTTGGAAATTAGAAAATTTAATTAAGAACGCAAATTAAACGATTAAACGTGACATTATTATGGCTGAAGAAATTTTATCTGCTTCAGAAAAACAGATTTCTGAGTGGTCTCAAGAAATAATCAAAAAAAATAATTTAGCAAAAAACAGTTATACTGAAGATATTACTGATTCCATTATCGCATTCTTTAAAGGAAAATTACCAGACTATGATATTGAAGTATATGAGATTGAAGAGCCAGCTATAACATTTAATGTTAGAAAAATAATACAAAAGGAAGAAACAGAAAGCGATAAATTAGATATTTTTGGTTCTTTTTTTAATTCTTCTACTGAGGAAGAAAGGAATATGGAATCGAAATTACTTGAAGCTTTTAAGTTAATTATTAAGGAACTAAATATTCTTCACCCAATAAATTACTCGGAAATAACAAAAAAGATTGGTTTACAAACTTATGATAAACCACCAAAATATTCTGATGAGAATTTCATTCAATGGGCAACAAAATGTATAGACTATTTCAAATTTGCAAGAGATACACCCACATTGGACTTAATAATAAACTCTATACAATTCTTTGATATACTGATGACAACATATTCAGTCTATTATACTAAGTATAAAATACCTGATATGTTTCCCATCTACGTTGAGAAGATAGGAGATGATTCTCTATTCTATTCTTCAGAATCTCTTATTATTCAAAAAAGTTATTTTGCTACTTACATTCATATACTTGAGATATTAGAGAGAAAGCAGGATTATCCAAAAGATTCAGAATTTTTCTATAATCTCGCTCATGTATATGAGGAATTAGGAATGAAATCAAGAGCTGAATATTTTGGAAAAATAGCTTTGGGATTGGAACATCACAACACCGATGCGTTATTTGAGTTAGTTATGTACTATATAGAACATAAAAGAGTTCAAGATGGAGTAGAGTATATGAAACGATTGGGTGGAGTATATCAAGTACAAAATCAGAAGAAATTAGCTATCCAGATGTGGCAAGGAGTTTCTAGATTTGATCAAGGGGCTGATGTTGTCTCAGCTTTAATTACACTCTACAATGATTTAGGTATGAAAAATGAACTCAACCAAATTTTGTCTTATGTAAAAATGAACAGCGACAAATATAAAGATATTATGAGTTTAATTGATAAATTTGAACAGTGAGGATGAAATTAATTTCATTTGTTGTGAATTTTTACAGGAAAAAATAGATAAGGAAATTACATCCTTAATCTGCATCAAACATATTTCCTCTGTTAAACAATCCATAGGGATCAAGAGCATTCTTTACAGCACGCATTTGATTAACACCTTCTTCCCCATACATTACGATCAGATATTCGTGTTTGATTTTTCCAATACCATGTTCAGCTGAAACAGAACCGCCAAATTCAACAGCTTTTTTAGCGAATTTCTTGTAAATCTTTTTACCTAATTCTAGTTCTTCAAGATTTCTGGGTAAGATATTTACGTGAACATGAGAATCGCCAATATGTCCCCACATGGCATATTCCAGATTATGTTCTTTAAGAGTTGAATGATAAATATCCATCATTTCTCTGAAATGTTCATGTAGAACAGACATATCTGTTCCTAGCTTGTGGATTTCAGGATATTCATTTTTTCTGCTCGCAATTATTGCATTAACTGTTTCTGGTACTGCATGTCTCATAGCTTTGAAGTTTTCTCTTTCTACCTCATCAAAAGCTGACCAGCAAGAATCAATTGAAGAATTACATTCCACTGCCATATCATCCAATTTGACGATTATATCTTCCAATTTATCCTCAGTATAAGGCACTTCAAAGAAAATAGCTGTTTTAACTTCTGGAGGGATTGTGAGTACATTCGCTAAAGCAGGATTGGTATTTGCTTTTCCTTTAAGTAATTCAAACGAGTTTTCGTCAAAGTATTCTATATACTCAACATCTAACTCTTTATCTGCCCTTAATTTTTCAACAAAACTAATAGAATCATCTTCTGAAGTAAAGAACATAACATTAGGTAGACCATTAACTTTAGGAATTATCCATAACTCAATTTCAGATATAAAACCAAAAATTCCCTCAGAACCAACAAAAAGATCGATTAAATCCATATCTGGTTTTGCATACAATCCAGCAGCATTTTTTGCTTTTGGCATCTCATAAGTTGGAACTGTAACTTTAATTTCCTTATTTTCTGTCTTTATTAAAAATACACCTTTTTCAGCTTTATAATGCCCACGAGTTATATCTAACACTTCTCCTGTATCCAAGATAATACGAAGTCTTCTTACCCAAGGTCTCATAGCACCATATTTGAAAGATCGTCCTCCTGAAGCATTGGCTGCTATAGCGCCACCTATTGCTGCAGTCATTTCAGTAGGATCAATAGGAAAAATATAACTTGTAGAATCTTGTTTAAACTTTGTTACCCAATCATCACCATCGATATTATGATTTGCAGTAAATTCTTTGTTTTTAATAATTTCATCTAATTCTTGAAGAGTAATTCCAGGTTGCATTTGTACATAGTATTTTTGTTTATCTTCATCATATCCTAATCCTAAGATATTCTTCATTTCATCAGTAGAGATTACCGCACCTCCAAAAGGTACAGCACTTCCAACAATTCCAGTTCTTCCACCAGAGATAGTTATCGGTGTCTTATCCTCATGCATTTTTCTTATGATTGTTATTACTTCTTGTTCAGTTTTAGGGAAAAACAACCATTCAGCTGAACCGCCTGCTAATTTTGATTCATCTATAATATAATCAGAATGTTTGGAAGTTATATCGGTTTGACCGTGAGTTTTATTGATTTTTTCAAATGATGTTTCTTGTAATTTCAAAGCTTCTATAACGTTTATTACCATTAATGACACATCCGCACACATGTGTTTTTGTTGTTCTGGATAACAAAAGCATAAAAATCTTCACATTATTATAAAATTAAGAATGACTCGCAAAGAATTAACAAAACAAGAAGCACTAGATATTGTAACAGGAGCTAAAATACTGGCTTGTGGAGGAGGAGGGAGTGAAAAAAAGGCTATTGATAATATCAATAAAACGTATGATAATGGGAAGAATTTCACCATTGTTGATTTATCTGATCTGAAATATGACGACAATATATGCATTATAGGAATGGTAGGAGGAGGGATAACAGATGAAGAGAGAAAGCTCGTCGAGAATCGAGAAATAATCAACACTGAACCGATGAAAACAGCTGTAAAAGAATTAGAGAGCTTCCTTGACATTGAATTTAGAGGATTTGTTGCTACAGAACTGGGACCAAATAACAGCATTATACCCATGATGGTGGCAGCTGAAATGGATAAAGTTGCAATTAATGGTGATTGTTGTGGAAGAAGTAAACCAAAGATTTCCATTAGTACAACGAGGGTAACTGATATTGCTATTGCGCCGTTTTCTATTGTTAGTCAGTATGGAGATGTTCAGATAGTCAAAAAAACTGTTGACGATGTACGAGGAGAATTACTTGCTAGAACAGCTTCTAGATTATCTGGTGGTTCGGTTAGTGTAGCTCGTTGCCCCATGACAGTAAAGAAAGGAAAGGAAGCAATTATTCCAGATACCTATAATTTAGCACTTACTGTGGGGAAAAATATCAGAAACGCAAAAAAAGAAAGATCAAATATAATTGAGGTTCTTCATAATTCCATCCCAAGTTCTAGACTCATCTTCGAAGGGATTCTTGCTAGTTTTTCTAGGATTGAACAAGGAGGGTTTACTTCAGGAGAGATAGTTATGGAAACAGTTGATGGAAAACAGCTTAAAGTATGGTATCAAAACGAATACTTGCTTTCATGGTTGGATAAGAATCAATTTATCACATGTCCTGATGGACTTTATATTGTTGATTCAAAAACAGGATATGGATTATCTCCTTGGGAAGAAGATTTTCAAAAAGGAAGAGAAGTTGCAGTATTTGTACATGATGCTCCAGACATCTGGAGATCAGAAAAAGGATTAGCTATATTTGGTCCTGAGGTTTTTGCTGAGAATTGGGGACCATACAAATCCCTAAAAGAACTACTCTAAAAGACAGTTGTATTCAAATGGTTAGCGAGTATACATTAGAATACGATAAAATCAAACTATCGGATCAATTCTAAAGGAGTAGGTGTATTTGACATCCTTCTTTAATTTATACTCATCATGTACTGTTGGTAAAGCTGGGAAGTCACCACCAACACCACGTTGCTTATAATCTATATTTAGAGTGACATTTTCTCGTCTAGGAAGCTCATGGATATGTTGGGCATTCTCCAAATCTTCTTGAGTATATGGCCAAGCACTGAAATTAAGATATTTTCCACAATTATCCGAGATTTTGAAACCTTTACCTTCAGTGTTGAGAACATTCACCCATCTAACATCAGTTCTGTTTCCATTTTCTTGTGGGAATACATAGTCATGAATCAGGTCTTCAGCTGTTCCTGTGTATTTACCAACTGCAGCTCCTGTTTTTCTATCTTCATATGATTCATGGAATCCTCTTCCATACCACTCAAAATGGTTAAATTCGTGAGCTAATACTGTTTGCATCCCAAGACGTATTAATTCCTTCTTTGGTGTGAATTCTACATCAACAGAGAATTTACCATCACCATAGATTGTATAAAGTGCTTTGTAGTATCCATCACCTTTAGCTACTTTCATTAAAGATTCTACTTTGATAACATTGTGTTGAAACTTATCAACTCTTATTTTCTCAATTTTTCTATTTTTTGATGCATATTTCCAAGGATTAGTTTTTATCAACCTACCAAGGAAAGGGTAATTATAAGATACAACACGCTTTAAGTTATCATTATCAATAGGTGCTCTCCAGAAATTTGGTTCTAGAGGAGAGGTAATTAGTTTATGTTTTCTAAATTCGTATAATTCAAGTGAGCCAGATTCTTTCCCAAAGACCATATTAAATTCTCTCCCCTTGATGTTAATGGAAGTATCAGTATACCCAATTTCTATGGATGGGAGATTAAAAGTTTCTTCCTTTTTTTCAGGAAAAGTGAACGGGATTTTGAACTGTTCCCAAGCAACAGTAAAATCTTTCTGAGCCCAGATTGCTTTTTTCTTAAGTTTGAAATAAATAGTTAATTGGTATTCTGTTTTTGGCTTTAATTCAGGTGGAGTATAAGGTATTATCAGCTCTTTCTTGGAAAGAGGGGGGAATTTTCTTAAAGGTATTTTTCCTTCGTCTATGATATCACCATTAGCTGTAACTTCCCAGAAAAGATTGAAATTCTTTAAATCAAGAAAACGATATTTATTGGTCACCTCAATTTTTGCTTCATAAATATCTTTAATTCGAACAGAGATATTCTGATATACTTTTTTCACTTCATAGAGCGATGGGTTAGGAGTTCTATCAGGTCGTACAATTCCGTTAATGCAGAAATTTAAAGAGTTGGGAGAATCATTGAAATCTCCTCCATATGCCCAATATTCCTTACCTTCATCAGATAGTTTTCTAAGTCCCTGATCAACAAAATCCCAGATAAAACCACCGATGCAATTGGGATATTTTTCGAACAAATCCATATATTCTTGGAAATTCCCTAAACTATTTCCCATCGCATGCGCATACTCACAAAGTATGAAAGGTTTATCAGCATAATCTTCTGGTTTTATTTTTCTTGCAGGAAAACGCAAAGGTACTTCTTTATGTTTGCCTATAAGTTCTACTTTCTTAGGAGCAAAATACATGTTACTCATAACATCTGTAATTGTATTATAATGATCTTCATCATAATGAAATGGTCTTGTATCATCAATTTCGATTGCTGCATCCTTCATAGCATGAAAGGATTTTCCAAAACCCGCTTCATTTCCAAAAGACCACATAATAACCGAAGGATGATTATTATCACGCAAAACCATTCTTTCCATACGATCAACAACAGCATCAGTCCAGGTTTCAGACATTTTTGAAGTAATATTCCAAGTTGCATGAAGGCCATGTGTTTCAACATTAGCTTCATCTAACACATATATACCATATTCATCACACAAATCATAGAACCGAGGATTTGAAGGATAATGACTTGTTCTTACAGCATTAATATTATTTTGTTTCATTATTATTATATCTTGTTTCATCCGTTCATAGGGGATACTATAGCCATAATCGGGATCAAAATCATGATGATTTACTCCTTTAATCAAAATAGATTTTCCATTTACGAATAACTGTTCATCTTTTATCTCTACTTGACAAAATCCAAAACTGTTCTTGATACAATCAATCAACTCATTTTTATCATTAAAAACAAGAAACAATAAAGTATAAAGATAAGGTGTCTCAGCTGACCACTTACTTGGACTCGTAATCTTTGTGCGTGATTCATAATGAGAATCTTCATTTGCTTTTAATGAAAGACTCTTTTGTAAAATAGGGTTCTCACGTACTAACTTTTTTCCATCGAATAGATAGACTTCAAGTCTGTGCTTAGTAACTCTTTTTGACAATCCGTTCTGCAAACTTGTTTTTAGGAATAAAGTAGCATCTTCATATTTGCTATCGAAATTAGTATATGCAAAATAATCAACTACTCTAATTTTTGGCTTTGAATAGATCAAAACATCTCTGTAAATTCCACCTAAGAACCAAAAATCTTGGTCTTCTAGATAAGAACCGTCACACCATTTGTATACTTGAACTGCAACTTGATTTGTTCCCTTTCTCAAGAAAGATGTGATATTAAATTCAGCTGGAGTCATAGAACCCTGGCTATAACCCACTTTTTCGCCATTTACCCAGATATAGAAAGCTGATTTTACGCCTCCAAAATGAATGAAAATTTCTCTTCCTTCCCAAGATTTAGGTATTTGAAATTCCCGTTTATAGGAACCGACTGGATTATCTTCATGGTCAATATTTGGTACTCTTTTTGTTCTCAAACTTGGAGGATAACTATGAGACAGATAGTAAGGTATACCATATCCTTGAAGTTCAAAAGTTCCAGGAACCTCTATATCAATCCATTTTCCCACATCATAATCATTTTTAAAGAATCCTTTTGGAACTTCAGAAGGTTTGGGAACCCAGTTAAATTTCCATTTTCCATTTAGACTTTTAAAAAAAGGAGATTTTTTATTTGATAGAGCTGATTCTTTATCTTTGAATGATAAACAGATTGTATGCCCCTTTTCCTTATTTTCTCCTATGAATAATGGATTCTCCCAATCAAGTACCTCTCGCATAAATCATAAAGAGATGATATCATACAAAACTTTTCTGTTTATTTGAAGATTATTTTACTTCTCGAGTGAAATATGCTTTGCTGCTAAATAACCAAAAGTCATAGTAGGACCAATAGTTGCTCCTGGTCCAGGATAACTGTGACCCATAACTGAAGCAGAAGTATTCCCTATCGCATATAGTCCTTCTATTATTGAACCATCTTCTCTTAAAACTTGAGCAAATTCGTTTGTGACTAATCCACCTTTGGTTCCTAAATCACCAGGAACCATCTCAACTACAAAGAATGGTGGTTTCTCTAAAGGAGCAAGATTGTGGTTTGGAAATACCTTAGGATCTCCATAGTAATTATCATAAGCATTTTCACCTCTTCCAAAATCCAAATCTTTCCCAGTTTTAGCGTAATTATTGAAATTTTTTATAGTTTCTAGTAAATTACTTTCATCCACATGAATTTTATATGCCAATTCTGAAAGTGTATTCGCTGTTTTAATGTACTCAAATTCATAGTAAGGTTTAGGGAACTTTTGTCCGGGAAAAGTTGTTCCAAAAATGTAATGATTTTTGAATCTTTGATCAAATATAAAATAACAGGGGATATATTGACCATCTTTCTTGTTATTTTTAAGGATTTCATGAACTATGAACACATAATTAGCTGATTCATTTGTGAATCTTTTTCCTTGTTTGTTTACCATAATCGATCCAGGATAACCACGTTCTCCAACATGGAAGAAAGGTGTACCCTCTGGATCAACTGAGGTAGGACCCCACCAAGCATCTTCCATAAGATCAACAGCAGCACCTAACCTCATTCCTGCTAAAATCGCGTCTCCTGTATTATCTCTATGGGCTACTGTCCAATTAATAGTTATAGGATGAGGATGATATTTATGACGCATTTTAAGATTGTGTGCAAAACCTCCTGCAGCTAGAATAACACCTTTTTTAGCTTTAATTTCATATTGAGCATCATTTTCAACAAAGATAACACCTGTCACTCTACCATTTTCTTCTATCAAATCAATTACACGAGAGTTTAATTGTAGTGGGATATTCGCTTCTTTTAAACTGAAACGCAATCTCCCAATTAATCCTTGTCCCATGGTTAAAGGTTTGCGTCTAAGAATGAAATTTAAAATTGTTCTAAGAATAACTTTCAATGATGTAATCTTTCCACGCCAAGTAGAAACAACCATTCCCAAATCATGATACTCAGAAATTGTAAAAGCCATATTAAGAGGAACATCAAAAATTGAAGGATTAAGATATCTCAAATCTTTTCCTAGCTTCTTACCATTAAAAGGTTTAACTTCTAAAGACCTTCCCTCTGCTAAACCACCTGGAGCATCAGGATGATAATCAGAGTACCAAGGAACACTCATAAACTTCAAACTTGCATGATTTTCTAACCAAGTAACCATACGTGGAGAATAGTCAATATAAGCATCTTTTCTTTCTGATGAAACTTTATCACCAATAAGATAGTCGAAATACTTTCTGGCTTTTTTAGAAGAATCTTCTATCCCTGCTTTACGTAACAGATGATTGTTAGGAATCCAGATTCCTCCGCCAGATAAGGCAGTAGAACCGCCGTAATAATTGGATTTTTCAAGAATTATTACATCCAATCCAGCTTGTTTAGCAACCAGAGCTGCTGTCATTCCTCCACCACCCGAACCCACAATTATTACATCGACATCCTCAAGAGATTCTTCCATACATTAAATTCTTCAATTGGTATTTTAATTGTAGGGTGAAATAATAGAACTATTTCCGAATTAATCAAAATCTGAATCAAAAATGTAAGAAAATGCATTGAATTTATATAGTAGAAATTACAAAAAGGAAACGGTGACAATATGTCTGTTAAAAGAGATGGTTTTTTCGCCAATATATTTGACTCATATAAACAAACAATCATCATGATTGTAATGCTTATTGTATATTTGATAATACCTGCAGGAATTGCAGTTCTTGGATACTGGTTAGGAATAGTAAACCAAGGTTATACCTGGATGGGTGGCTTTAGCCAATTAAACCTTGCTATTCAAGGGATAATTAGTGACCCTATTGGTTTTATACCAACTCTTCATTGGGGCTACTATATTATAATGTTAGCAGCATTGATGGCTATTGTAAGTTTTGCATCAGCATTCTTATTTACAGCTTCAAGAAACGATAGAATTGCTAAACCATTAGGATTCTTTAAAGCATTTTTAGGCGCTTGGGGAATACTATTCACATATGTGATCCTAACAGCAATCTTCTTTGGTGCATATTATGGATTTACCTATCTAAATGTTCCATTGTTAGATACAATTCTATTCTGGGTAGCTGTAACAATTGGTGGATTATCAATTATAGCAATGATCTTCAGAGTTATTGATTACTTACTTGAACTAGAGTAAAGCGAATCAAAAAACTCTATTTCTTTTTCTTTAAAATTTCAAATACTTTATTCAAGTAATGTAACTTTTTCTATATGTTTCCCACACTCAGGACAGTGGTTGTTATCATTAATCCATCCTGCTAGATGTTTCTTATGTATAATATGACCACATGGTTCAAATTTAGAAAATTGTTCTTCAGTAGTAATAGGTGTTCTGCAAATTGCACAAATACCAACATCCTCATCATTAACTAAATCTTCATCAATTGAAACTTCATACTTTAGTGAAGGATTCTTTTCTTCTTGTCTTCTATAGATATATCCTAGAACTGAAGTAATGTATCCAGGAAGAGGGCCAAGAGATAGAGCCACTAAAAATGGGATATAAAGGGCTGGTTTTAGATTAGGCGAAAATGACATTCCAATCATAGAAGCAATGAAAATAAATGCAAAAACTGATGATAATAAAAGCAACAGTCCTGCTGAGTGAATTGCATAACATCTATAGGAACAGAAAGCACTGTTTTTGAATGTCCAGTAAAGACTTATTTGATTTTTCCCACAATTAGTGCATCTTTTAGTCATCTAATTCAAATGAATATGAAATTTATCTCTATATAAGTTTTTTAATACTATTATGTTAAAAATAAAAAAGAGAAAGAAAAGAATTAGAATTGTTTCTTACTAAAGATAAATATTCCTAGAGCCAGAAAAACTGCCGTTGCAGCAAATCCAACCCCCAATGCCAAATATAAGGGATCAATATTTGCTGCTAGCGCGCCAGTTTGTTCTAATAAGCGAGGTAATAGTGCTAAAGTTGAAATTTGTTGACCAAGATAAAAAGATAGAATTGCTGACACTGCAACTGATCTTGCTATCATTCCTATAAACAATCCAATAACACAAGCCACAGACATCGCTGATATAGCAATAAAAAGATCTGCAATTGATGTATTGATAATATTTTTCAAAAAGAAATCAGGAATCATGGAAATTTCATCTGAAAATTTGATTGAATCAATAATTATCCCAATTGCAAAACTCAAAAAAGAAGCGATTATCAAGGTTATCATCATCGCTATATATTTTGAAACTATTAACTGCCATCTTTTCACTGGACGTATTAAAAAGAGAGTATAGACACTTTTTGTTATTTCATTTGTCATTGTTGTTCCAAGAATTACAGAAGCAAGTACTCCTCCAACAATAGCAATAAGCACTCCTGTAAACATAGTCACAGGTAAGTCACTCTGTGCAGGTGTTAAAAAGTGCATAAGAATAACAATTGTAGGCATTCCAACCCATACAACAAAAATTGCTTTTGACTTTGCATACCCTTTGAACTCGTCCCAGAGTAGTATAAACAGATTTCTCATGCTATTTTGAAAAGCACCACTCATCTCGAAACACCATCCATTACATATTTCAAGTAGACTTCTTCTAAGGAGGGTTTTAAATGATTGAAATTTCGAATCACTATCTGTTCTTTTACAAAGAAATCCATTAGTTCAATTAAACCTTTATCCAAGTCTACATCCTTTTCAAACATGATAATAATTGCTTTGGGATCTTTTTCATCTATTTCTACTGAATCAACTACTGATATCTGTTGTATTTTTTTGATCTTGTCCGCTATATTAGGACTGATGACTCTAACACCTTCTCCCACTAGAAGTTCTTTTTCAAGATCTTCAGGTTTTCCAACTCTAGCTATTTGTCCTCTATTAATAATCCCTATCGATGTAGCGATATCTTCTACATCATCAAGAATATGAGAAGAGAAGAGAATCGTAACATCAGTATCTTTAGAAAGTTTTTGAATAGTATTCTTTAACTGCCACCTGCTTGTTGGATCAAGTCCACCAAGAGGTTCGTCAAGTATTAGGATAGGGGGATTGTGTAGTAAAGCTTGAGCAAGTTTAAGTTTCTGTTTCATACCACCAGAAAGATGTTTGATTTTTCTCTTGCGAGCATCAGATAATCCTACAAGCTCTAACACTTCTGGGATGCTTGTTGCCAAATCGGCTCTAGACATTTTTGATAACCTTCCAAAAGTTGAAAGAGCATGATCCACAGTTCTCCACTCTTGAAAACCAACATCTTGAGGCAAATAACCTATCAAATTGTTAATATCTGGATTTTCTGAATGGAGATACCCATTTATCCTTACTTGACCTGTGTGATTACTAATAAGACCTACAAGAATCTTCAAAGAAGTAGTCTTCCCTGCACCATTAGGTCCAATATACCCAAATATCTCTCCTTTTTCAACTCTAAAAGAAGCATCTTTGAGAGCTTCAATTGTACCATAATTCTTTGATACATGAGAGAATTCAATTGCTGAAACTGTCGCTCCTTTTGACACAATAATCAACCTAACATAAATTATCAAAGTTACTTAAAAATAGTTGTAAATGAAAGGAGAATTCAAAAATCATTTGCATTTGTTTAAATAGCTGAATGATTTGAATACGCTTTAATGACAGCAATTAACTCAGCAGAATCGGTTAAGAGATTATATCTTAACAATGAAACTATTGAAGATTCAACAATAGACATTTTTAATGAATCTATTGTAAAATTCTTCAAAAATGCACTTAAAATTAGTTTAAAGAAACCCAATCAAGCCATCTTTCTACTTAAAGCATTAAGAAATCAGAGAATAGCGATCAAAACAAGAAATAGATGGAAAAGCAATGGTATTCATGTTCCTGCTTTCTTGATTTTTAGTATTACAGGTAGATGTAATCTAAAATGTAAAGGCTGCTATGCTCATGCTCAACATAGAGAAAAGGAAAAAGAACTGGATACGATAAGAATTAGAAGGTTATTTCAAGAAGCAGCTGAGTTAGGTATTTCTATGATTCTTATAGCGGGTGGAGAGCCGATGCTTCGTCCTGAACTTTTTGAAATAACTAAGGATTTTCCTGAAATCATCTTTGCTATCTTCACAAATGGAACACTTTTGGATAATACTGTGATAGAGAAAATTAAAAAACAAAGGAATGTTGTTCCACTTCTCAGTACAGAAGGATTAGAGCAAGAAACAGATGATAGGAGAGGAGACGGTATTTATAGAAAATTGCGATTACTGATGGATAAATTATGGGAAAACAATATTTTTTTCGGAACATCTTTGACTTTAACTTCTACAAACTATTCACTAATTACAAACGAACTTTTTGTAGAGGACTTTGTTAAGAAAGGACTTGTTCTTATAGATTTTTTTGCAGAATGGTGTATGCCCTGCTTAATGATGGCTCCAATAATTGATGAATTAAGTGAGAAATTTAAGGGAAAAATAAAATTTGGAAAAGTCAATGTAAGTGAGGATCAAGAGCTCGCAAGAAAATTTAATGTTAATTCTATTCCAAATTTCACACTTTTTAAAG
>CAZJUB010000073.1:0-13261 GCA_964549075.1 uncultured archaeon
TGTGATTCGTCAGTAATACACTGTTTAAAGAAGTTAAAACGCAATATTAAAGTATGGAATTCGTTAATTACTTTGACATTCCTAAGAAAGAACTAGAAAATCAAAGCATTCTAAGCTATTTAGCTGAGCTTTATAAGAGTATAGAAGCACCATCAGGAAAAGTTCGTGCATGGTATTCTTTACCACATGAAGATAAAGATATGAAACGCCTATGTGTTTTTTATTCAGTTAAACAATTCAAAGAGAAAAAAATAGCCCGGTAAAGTAATACAAAAAATTCTTCCCCTTACTTGCAGTTTTGTTGTAGTTTTATATACTCAAAAATAGATTCTATAATAATAATGAGTGTTACAACAGAGACAGATCAATTACCTCAAAATGAGGAAATAACAAAAAATACACATCAAAAACGAGCCTTGAAATTAATAGAATCTGATAATCAAAGAGAGAGATTGATGGGATTTGCTTTGTTATCAACTTGTTTCCACTTATGTGAACCAGAGATTCAAGATCATGTGGAAAAGAAGTGGAAACAAGAGAAAAACTTGAGTGCTGTAAAAAAGGAATTTGTTAGTTTCTGTTTTGATAAATTTAGAAGAAGACAGTTTTAGTCTGTTCCTTTATCTAGTGGGAAATATACTGGAAAAATAAGTCTAGCAAAATTTTGATAGATTTCAACATTATAATCTTGCTGTTCTATTAATCCCTCTAATTTTACTATTTCTGATTCTGAATAACCTTTCATATCAGGTAAATTGCCAACTTCAGCATAATCTAAAATTTTACAGATAATTTCCCCTAATTCATCTAATTCAAGATAGCATTCAAGTAAAATGTGAGTATGATGTGTTAGTTGCTCAATTTGTTTCTCGTCTGGAACTGAATTAGCAATTCTAACAACAGACAGTATTGCTGCTCTTCTGGTAATATAATCTCTTGCATATACAACATTCTTAAGAGAATAGAGAACATCCACATCATCCAGATACCCTATAGCTCTTATTGCTGCATACTGGAGATCATAATCACTTTCTTCAAGAATTTTCACTAAATAAGGTTTTGATGCATAATCTTTCAAATGACCTAAAACTTCAAGTGTAGATAATTTAATTGCTAAAGAGCTTCCTTCTATCAATTTATGTAAATGATTGAGAATTGCTGCTTTAATTTCAGGATATTTAGAAGCTAATTCAACCATTGTTGATGCTGCAGCGTTTCTCACATTCCAGTCTGAGTCTTCAAGCAGAGGATAAATCTTTTTGATATCTTTCTCTTTCCCCCTTCTTCGAATGAACAAAGAATAATAAGCTCTATCCAGAGGATCATTACTCTTAAGTTTTCTACTTATAGTTAAGCTTCTTAAAAAATCTATGAAAGTCATAATTCAAACAACCCCTCTTTTATAAGATAACTGATAGCTCCTCTCTGAGGTTGAGTAAGTTTTTTCAGATGAATATAATCAATGTTTCTGATTTCAAATTTCTCTTCTTTCTCATCATCTAATTCAAATTTGTATGCATCTTTTCGCTTTGTTACTTGAACAGCTCTTGTTATAACAGGTAAATGATAGGGAGAAAGAGATTTATATTTAGTTTTATGTACTGCAAATAATGTAGCAACATGAATTCCTCCTACTTTCTTAAAGACGACGATATCAGCAAAAGCAGGAAGAATTGTCTTGAAATCATCTCTGTAGAGAGCCATATGATTATGTAAAATCACTAACTGATCGATTCCAACACCATAATCATTAGCTTCAAACACATATACTTTCTTATCATCTACTTTTACATATCCTTTTGAGGAAATACTTGGATTATCATCAAGTAGTTGTCCAAATGTAGAGTACTTTCGTCGATAGATTTTACTCACATATTCTTCTATTTGACGCCATCCATATGCATAAACTGACCATATATCAGACCACCTACTCCTAGATGAGTGCCAATGATCAACAACATATTCTGAATGAGTGTTTTTATTTACAGCAAGTAAATCTTTGATTTCATCCCATGTAAACTCTTCAAGAAATTCAATATCAGATGCATATGAGAACAATTTCTCAAACATTTTCTTTTCATCTTTGTATTTAGTCAAAAGTTTACTAACAGCTATCTGGCTGAAAACACCGATAGGTGGTGCTATTAAAGCTTTTAAACCACGAGGATACATTATTGATCTATCTTCATGTCTTTTTGGTAGTTGATACTCTTCTTTTTTCAACAGATAATCAATTGCTTTTTGTTGGATATAGTGGGCAAATCCCTCATCTATCAAATCATGTAGATGTTTCTTTCGTGCGGTTTTAGCTCTTTCCCCGATTAGGTTAATAGCTTCAATTGAGAAATTGTTAAATAGAGTATATTTTCTTGCATCTTCAGGAGGAGTATAGAAATCTTCTACACCGGCTTCAGTAAATAGTCTAATTACTCCAATTAAATCTTGGAAATATTGCCATGCCCAAACATGTTTATTTTTCGAGACTTTATTTAGTTGATATACATTATTGCTCATCAATTCTTTTAATATAACATCTAATTGATACAATTGAGCTAATGTTCTTGCAGAATTTGATTCAGTCTTTTCATTCATTAAAGCATGGGCAAAAGCGTGGACAAACATTATCCGTAGAGTAAACTCTTGTTCCTTGGTCAGTTCATATGAAGGAACTGAGAGATAAATTAAAGTTGGTAAGGAATTGTAAACTGTTTCTTTACTTGTTGGCAAAAAATCGTTTATTCGTGCTGCTCTTAAATTTGTTATTTGTTCAGAAGTTAATATTGCTTGTGGAGTTCCTGTTACCTCTAACACTCGATTTACGGAAACATGCATCTCAGGATTTAGAAAGATTAAAACTCTATAATTTTCAGGAGTTTCACCAACTAGAGTTTTGAAATCTTTTCGAGCATTTTCGTAAACAACAATTATTTCAGCAAGTTCTTCTTTAAGCATACAATATACTCTCCTTTAATATCTGCTCTCCAAGATTTTTGACTTGAGCAGGATCAACTAAAATAGGGCGTGTTATGCCTTTGAGCATTTGTTTTGTATGAATATAGATTTCTTTATTTCTAAGTGATTCAGGGCCCATCAAGAAATAAGAGATGTTCCAATTTCTTGATCTATCATTTTTCAAACTTGAAAAAATTCCATTTAGTTGCAGCAAGCATTCAATTGTGTCAGGTTTAGTGTTGGTATCTATTTCATTAAAATATTTCTTAAGCTCACTATTTGTTTTATAGTTGAATGGATAAGAAGGAACGTTAGGCATTCCGTCAGTTATGATAGTGAATTGAATATCTATATCTTTGTATTTATGTTGTTTCTTTGCATGTTCTATTGCAGCTAAAACACTTTGAACCATGTATGTTTTTCCACGAGCTTCAGCTGTTAATAGAAGTTGTTCCATGTCTTTGTCCGAATCTACAACTTTCGGATTTTTTCTTATTGGAACCACAGCAAGCTTGAACATGTCATAACGTTTTCTTTTTCTTCTGTTTAACGTCTTGAAATAATAGTAGAGGCTGAGGCTAGTTAGGAGGGCACCATCTAAACGAGACATTCCACCCTCAAAAACAGTTTTACGCATGGATTGACTCATATCAACAATAAGATATACCAAAGAACGACGGTCTTTCTTTACCCTCATAATGTCTTCTTGTTTGACTTCAGTTGGAGGAATAGATTGAGAACTAAGAATAGCACTTCTGTAAGTTTCCTTTAATCTTATTATGCCTCGAGGACGTTTATGAACTTCATCTATAGGTACATCAGAAATTTGTTTTACTAAATACCTTCCTAAAATTTTGCCTAACAAATCCATTACACTTTCTCTTGAAATTCTCTTTTTTCTTCCAAAAGCATCCGTAATCTCTATATCAACAATATCCTTCAGTTGATTTAGTTTTTCTGCTAAGCTTTGGAGATCAATAGATCCTTCATATTTGATTTCCTTTAAAAGTTCTTGAATATATTTGAGAATATCTTCAACTGTTTGAAGTTCATTTCTATTTACTCTCTCTAGTACATCAGGTAGGACACGTTCGCCAATGAAACGAAGTAGTTTCATTTCGTTGATTAATCTTTCTTCTTCAGGAGCAGTTAAAGGTGTATTCATTATTTTTTGTAGAATGTTCTCTATAGCAACAGCATTTTTGGAAGCTATAGATAAAACAGCACCTTCACGTGAGCTTCTACCCAAGTGTGGATTTCTCCATAATTTTAATACTTGAGCAGCATCTTCAAATTCAAGAATAAACTCTTGGTTACTATAATGCTGTAATGGATCAGCAAATTCTGCTTCTGTTACGAAATATATTCGATGGGGCATAACATCATCTCTACTAGTTGCAATAAGATTATTTTTAGATATAATCCACTTTTAGTAACTGTTCATATGATAATCTGAGTTTTTCAACAATTTTATTACGAATGTTTTCTTTGAACTTATCAAGACCTTCAAATCTTATAATCAATTCTGAGAGCTCTTTATCACTCAAAGCTTTCATTTTAGAGATATCTTCAGATATATCTTGAACACTGATTGAAACTTCAGCTTCTTTTATAGCTGTTCGAAGGGTGATTTTCAATTGCTGTAAAGAATCATTTATCATTGAGACTGGAACATCAAAAGCACCCATGGTACTACGAATCTTTTCTAATGTTATTACATTAACATCAGAGACTTCATCTTCTCTTAATTGGAGTAATACGGTTTCTCCTATGATATTATTCATAGTACGAAGATCAATATGGGGGTTCCTTTGTGGATCGTGGATTTCATCAAGGCCTGAATAGAAATCATTTCTTGCCATTCGGCTTTCAGAACGTAGACCCTTCATTTTTAGAGTTTCAGGAAGGGAATTATTTCCTAAGAAAGCCAAGAAATCAATTGCTAGTCTGCTAACATAATCAGTTGTTTCTTTCTCGAGTTCATGAAGTTGTATAATCGAAGGATTGGCTGTAATTTTCTTTCTTGTAAGAACTAATTGTTCTTCAAACATATCCTTAAGAATTTGTTCTCTGCTTTCTACTGAACGTGCAGGCCACAAGACTTCAGGAATACGGTTGATAATAGGTTGACTTTCTTCTCCAAATACTGTTAGAGGAGCATTGGATGTGAAAATCACTGCACCATCAATGTATACTGGTTCTCCTTGGATGTTATACTTAATACCCATAGGTTCCTCTAGAAAACCCATAAGAGATTCCAGTAAACTCAGGGGGAGTCTTTGTATTTCGTTAACTACAATAAAACCATGTGAAAGAACACCAACTTTGTGTGATGAAGCAGCAAAGGTAGTTGAAGTGTTTTTTCCGAAAAGCTCTTCCAGATTTTCAACTCCAGCTAATAGCATATAGAGACTTTCAGGGTCTGTTCTTGGATCAAGTTGTGACCTTCGAACCACAGTTTTCGTTGCATCCAATTTACTTAATCTACTAACAATTTCTTTTGGAGGTATTTCTAGAATACTATTGGTATTATCCAATTGAACTTCAGCACCATCTATTGAAAGTGCTTTTTCCATATTTTGTCTACAATATGGACACAGAGATTGCATAACTCTTATTCCAGCAAAGGGATTTGTAGTGAAGTTATTGATAATATCGACTATATATCCTGCGTCTTCCAAGAACGGACAACCAGAGATGTGATACTTGGAGTTATTGATTTCTCTGACTATATGATCAAGTAATACTCTAGCAAATAGTGTTTTTGCTTCTCCAGTTGGACCAGTAAGAAGTACTTTTCCTCCAACTGCAAGTTTATCCATTACAAGATTTTTACCTATTTCATTTCCTCTGACGCTAACATCTTTTAGAACTCTATCTCGGAATTCAGGATTCATTAGAATAGATCTAACTGAAAATCCGTCATATCCATCTTTCATTAATTTTTGTATTGAGAGTGTCATTATAGGTACCTCTTTTTTATATATCTAGATTATTTTCTTCTTCTGTAGTAATCTGAATTTCTACAGGTTTAATTTTTGAAAGTAATTTTTCTTTTTCTTCCCATGACTTAACATGTCCAATATGAATCACCTTTTTCAACCAGTTTAATGCTTCCAAAATTGAAGGAATATCAGGTGTTTCAAAAAGGTTCCAGAGCCTATCAGTTAAACGAATCAGTGAAAGATTCTCTATTAGTTCACCTCTGGATAATGCTCCTTGCAGATTAGAATTATATGCACAAAGAGCAATTGGTAAATTTTGAGCTTCCGCATTCCAAACTATTTTTTCCCACAGAAAATTTCTTTCATGTTTTATCATTTCTTCTTTTGTTGCATCAATCAGATACAACAAACCTTCAAAAGGTACGAATTGATTATACTTAAACTGAAAATTTAAAGTGTAAGGAAGTTCTACTAGGGAGCTATCAATAATGAATTCATTAAGTGATGTTTCTGACCTAATTAGTAGCGATCTGTTTCTAGTAGCTGGATTATTATCCCCCAAGATAAGGATAGAAACCTCTGGGTAGCCTAGTTTCCTACGAAGTGATCGTCTGAAATTCTGGATAAAGTTAGTCATTGGGCTTCGCTAAAAAGGAAGGACTCTGAATATTTAAGAATGTTATGACACTTAAGAGTTTAATATTTCAGCAAATCACTTTGATTATTATGAGAAGTCGTCAGTTTTTCTACAAATATGATGGCACACTTTAAAGATTATATAAGCAAAAGAGTTTAGAATTATTTCAGTTCTTTAGATACAGAGATAACATGAAAATACTGAACATTGTTGTGGGGAGTATTGAATATAAGGACACACTCTTGCTAATTAGAAGAGAAAGAGGTGATTATAAGCACAAGTGGGCCTTGGTAGGAGGGAAGATGAATTTTGATGAGGAAATAAAAGAAGCTCTTCTTAGAGAGATTAAAGAAGAAACAGGTTTGTCTGTTAAATTTAAAGGGGTAAAATCAATTATTAATGAAAAACTAAAAGATAAAAAAACCAACATTACTGTTAAGCAATTCCTTATTTTTCTTTGTTTAACTGAAGCAGAATCATATAAGTTAAAAGAATCTGATGAAGGAGAATTGCGTTGGTTCTCAGATGAGGAAATTATGAATGAAAAAGAGAATATCATTCCATCCGATTATCTAATGATTACTGAGTTACTAAATAAAAACAATATGAATTCTATAATTGAACTTGATTTGTTAGAAGAAGAAACAAAACTGGAAATAGGTGTATTCAAAGAGTATTAAGGTTAGGAAATATTATGCAATAATTTTCTCGAATTCTTTTTCATCTATACTTGATCCACTGATTAAAAGAACGACTTTAGATTCTTGAAAAACTTTGATCTTCTGTATAAATGCAGCAATTGTTAAAGCTGCTGCACCTTCCACTATCATCTCATGTTTATTATAGAGAAATCTTAAAGCATTTCTGATTTCATCTTCTGATACTAAAACATAATCATCTACATAATTTTTACAATATCCAAAGGTTATAGAATCAGATTCTAAACCTCCAGCAGTACCATCAGAAAGTGTAGGGAGAGAATCATAGGCTAAAATTTTACCAGCTTTTATTGATTCATACATAACAGGCGAATTGAGTGGTTGACTTCCTATTATCTTAGCTGTTTTTGATTTACTCTTAAAATAACCAGCAATACCTGAAATTAAACCACCTCCTCCAACTGGTACAAGGATATAATCAAGTTCTTCTATTTGTTTTTCTAATTCAATGCCTATAGTCCCCTGACCAGCGACAACCAACAGATCATTATAAGGTGAAATATAAGTCAAATTCCTTTTTTCAGCATAATTACGAGCAAAAATTTCTGCTTGAACACAGTCATCACCATAGAGTATGACTTCTACATTTTTCTCCTTTAAAGCTTTAACCTTAATAGGTGATGCATTCCTTGGTAGAAAGATGGTTCCTTTTAAACCTAATTTTGTTATTCCATAAGCAAATGCTGCGCCATGATTTCCAGAGGAAGCTGTAACGAACTCAAGTTCATCTTTGTCAGCACTATAGGAAATCAGACTATTTAGTGCTCCTCGAATCTTGAAAGAACCAGTCTTTTGTTGATTTTCAAGTTTTAGATAAACATCGCAGTTCCCCATCTCACTTAAAATTGGTGCATACTCTAGTTTGGTCTCTTTAATTGAAGACCTAATTCTCTTCTCTGCTCTAAGTATTTCTTCAAGTAAAGTCATTTGCCTCTTAAAACAACTACTTCCGATTTCTATTTAAATCTTGAAGATTAATGATAAATGGAAATGACATACGAACAAGCAGAAAAAGCAAGACTGATACTTCTTGGAACTGGAACTCCAAACGCTTTACCAAACAGATATGGTCCTTGTGTAGCGATAATTGTAAATAGCACGCCATACTTATTCGATTTTGGTTCTGGTTTAGTTCGAAGAATGAAACAAGCTAAAATTGACATAAAAACAATACAGACAGTTTTTCTAACACATCTTCATACTGACCATACTATAGGATATCCAGATTTGATTTTTACAACTTGGGTGTTAGGAAGACATAATTCATTAGAAGTTTACGGACCGCCTGGAATAACTAATATGACTGAATATATCGAAAGAGCTTATGCAGAAGATATAAATGCAAGAATAGATGGATTAGAACCTGCTAACACAACAGGATACAAAGTAAATTGCCACGAAATAGATCCAGGTTTGATATTTAAAGATACAAATATCAATGTTGAAGCATTTCCAGTAAATCATGGTTTACTGAAAGCATTTGGATATAGAATAACTACACCAGATAGAGTGATAGTAATTTCAGGTGATACATCTCCTTCAGATGATTTAATTGAATATTATTCAAATTGTGATATCTTAGTTCATGAAGTATATTCAGCTGAAGGTTTCAAAGAATTACCTGAAAATTGGCAAGAATATCATAAATCAATGCACACATCAACATATGAACTAGGAGATATCGCTGAGAAAGTTAAGCCAAAATCTTTGATTCTTTATCATCAACTATTTTGGGGAAGGTCAGAAGAGGAATTAGTTGAAGAAATAAAAACAAGATATAGCGGAGAGGTAATTTCTGGTAAGGACTTAGATCAATTCTAAATTTTTTTAAGAAAAGATTTTTTACCACTATGTCTCTTTCATTATCTTATGGCAGTTAATGCTATACATACTTATCAAGAAAATATTGGGAAAGAAGAATCACAGAAGGGAGAAGTAATTGTTGAAACTACAAGGTATCTCGCTATAGATGTATTTAGAGGATTGGCTATAGTCGCAATGATTTTTGCCAATGTTGTAGCTCCTTTTAACAATGTCCCTACTTGGTCGAAACATGCGGTAGATTATGGATTAACTTATGTAGATCTTGGAACACCATTCTTCTTCTTTGTCATAGGATTAACTTTCGCAATGTCATTTAACCGATCTACTGAAAAAATAGGATGGTTTCCAACAATTCTGAAATTTCTTAGAAGATATGCAGCTTTATACGGAATGGGTGCTATTGGTGCAATGTACTTTTTTACAGATAAAGGGATCCTATTTTCATGGGGAGTGTTGCAAGCTATTGGATTAGCAGGTATTTTTACAATGTTTCTTATAAAATTCCATAGAGCGGTAAGATTTGCACTTGGAATAGGATTCTTAATAGTTTACCAATATATCCTTACAATATCCGTACAAGTAGGAACAGAGCTAGGAGGTACAGAAATGGTGCTTCTAGGTAATCTGAATCTGATGGATACACATGGTGGTATTATAGGAGGTATTGGATATTGTATATTGTTACTCCTTTCTACAGCAATAGTGGATGATTTCAGAAAAACTAAAAAGTGGTTTATTCTTGTATGTGGTGTGATTTTTACTGCTGGAGGGATTATTTTAGAAATTATATGGAGATACACTGGTTGGCCTCCATTTGGAGGAATATCAAAAGAGAGAGTTACAGCTTCGTATATTTTGCTTACTATTGGTTTGGGAGCTATTATATTCTGGTTTCTATGGTTTATTTACGATAAAAAACAATTAACAAAAAATAGAAGTATTTTACAACCCATGGGAAGAAATGCAATCCTTATGTACATTCTGCATCCAATATTTATTGCTTTGACATTCTTAATCTTGGGTAGCGATGCTCATGTTGCACTTGTATTCTTTCTTGGAATAATTAGTATAGTGATACTTTGGATTTTAGCTTTCTTTCTAAATAAAAAGAACTTCTATATTGTAATATGAGGTAGAAACATGAAAACAATCAATTCAATTACAGATTTAATTGGGAATACTCCACTTTTACGTCTTGGTAAAATCTTTCCTGAAAAAAATATCTATGGTAAATGTGAATTTATGAACCCTTTCAACTTGAAAGATATCATGTATAAGGAAATATAAAGCAATTCTAGTAATGTCTGAAATACAGAGTATAGAAAGACGACAAATTCTTAGAACATTAGGTGCTGAGCTAATTCCTACTAACATGTCTCCCTTTTTCTCTCTTCGTTGATAAATATTCTTTTTTAGTTCATAACAAGATTAGCTAAGTTTTTCTTCCTCAGTTGTTTACGATAATAGTAAAAAAAATATTGTTGTTATTCTCGCAGATACAGGTCAAAGATATTTGAGTGTTGAAGGACTATTTACTTAATTTACACAGGAAGGTCCAATTTCAAATGGTTTTTGGAAAAATAGTAAAATCATTCCACAAAGTGCCATTATCAAAAATCTTTGCTTCTTTGCATTTTTTAAACATTTTTTTAGCATAATTAATATGATGTATTAAGCTTTGTTTCGATATAAACTCAGGTGAAAATTCCTTATCTCTTATTTCAAAAACATGTACTAAAGACCAGTAAAAAACATTCAGTATATGAATTGACCATATCTCATTAATTCTAATTTCTAAGTTACTATCTTCTCTCATTTTTAAATAATTTCTCAAGAAATACTCTTTTTTTCTTTCCGTGAAATTGAATGAATCAAAAAGCATTGCTAAATCAATTGCTGGATCAGCAATTCTAAGAGATTCCCAATCAATTAATTTTAGTCTATCATTGTATAATATGACATTTTGAGGAGCAATGTCACAATGACACAATGTAGTTATTTTTGATTTCAAATTTGTATTAGCTTGAACTCTTAATCTACAGTTTGTTAGAAAAATGCCAAATTTTTCACTGAGATTATACTTTTTCCATTTATATACCAAATAGTTATGCATTTTTTCAATGTCAGAAAAAAAATCTTGTATACTCAAATCATTAGGTCGGTACCTAGTATTAATGTTATTCGAAATTTCTTGGTTATGAAATGTTGCAACTAATTGGGCAAGTTTTCTAATAATATTATCATCAATTTTAATATTAACAAGATTCTGACCTTCAAAGAAATCTACTAAAATAAAGGTTCCTCCTAAAATTTTAGGATTATTCTCATAAAGATAAATCCTTGGAGCAAAATCAAACTTTTCTAGAAATTTTAAATTATTATATTCTATATGTGATTTTAAAGGACTTTTTGGGTCTACATTAACACGAAGAATAAATTGCTTTTGATTTATTTCTACTTTATAATTGAGATTACTCTCTCCCAGTTCAGGTGATTGAATATTTCCTATAGTTATTTCATCAGAGTTAAACATCAACGGATTTAATGAAAAAAGATAATTCTTTATTTTAGATTTCATTTAAAACAAAACTAATATCAGCTGGTTATATCTTTTATTTTCCAATCAATTTGAGAGAAAGTGTCATATTTTTTAAAATTACTCTAATTTTTAGGTAAGATTTATGAGATACTGTCTTTTAATTACTTAAAATTACTTGTGTTGATCTTTAAATGAAAAATTTGGAAATTGAAACTGAAATGAAAGCTCCTTCTTATGCTCCTATGAAACGTTTTGCAAGTATAGATTTCTTACGAGGTTTGGCTATTTTCATTATGATCTTTCTCCATATGGTTGGAGATTACCTTGATATTGACACACTTCTTGCTGATGTAAATCAGATTCCTCTAATAAATATAGTAGCTCTCATTGTTCTACCCCTGTTAGGTGGTTTAGCAGGTTTATTCTTGATTGCTTCATCCATTTCTAATATGCTAAGTATGCAAAAAAATCTTCAGCAAGGAAAAAGTATAGGTTCGATTGTGGTAAAGCAAATTATAGGAGGAATTGTTTTGCTTTTCTTTGCAATGTTGACTGAAGGGTTTACAGGTTATCATGGAACTATTGGAAATTTCATTTTAAACTTGAATAATCCCCCACTATCATTTAACATGGATATTGCAATGACTCAGTGGGCTACCTTCGAAGCAATTCATACAATAGCTTGGTGTGTTATTTTAAATGGAATTGTCCAAGGATTGCTTTCTATCAGAGGTTGGTGGAAGAAACCAAAACGCCAAATGCTAATTTATGTGGTTTTAATCATAATCGTTCTTGCATCTACAAAATTTATCTGGACCGGGATTTATAATGGTATCAAAGGAACTGATGGGATTGGATTCCCTTGGGGACACAACGTAGACGGAACTTTTTTGTCTAATCCAAACCTTCGTACATCAGGATTCTCTGCAGTAATCATAGGAATTTTTGTGAACCCTCTTGCTGCTCCAATGGAACCAATATTCCCATATCTAGCTGTATCATTTATGGGAAGTATAATTGGTATTGCAATTTCCCAACCTAAAAAAGCATTATTCAAAGGATTCGCAAAAACTGTACTTTTAACTGGCTTTGCAATGTTTACTATTGGTGCTATTGGTACCGTCTTTGAATTAGCTAACATAATGACAGGCATAGATTCTATAGGAGGAGATGGATTTGGTGCAGGAGTTGAATTCTACAGATACATTTCATTTCATCGCCATTGGTTCCCTGATGCTACACTAGCTTATTCTGATTATATTACGTCATTTGCTTGGTTTTGGCAGACTTTCATCACTAATGGTTTTAGTATTATGTTGTGTACGATGATTTTGTATTTGGTAGAATTTCGTGGTAGAGGGAGTTATTTTGCCAAGAAGTCAGGTTACATTCGACGTTATGGAATAATAGCTTTTTCCAACTACAATAATCAATGGATATATTATTTTCCAGTTCTAATGTTGGGAGAGATAGGATTACATCATATGCTTTGGGGTAAAACATTTTTATCTATATTAATCACATTTGTATTATATACTATTGTTTTATACTTATGGGGATTAGTAAATTACCGTTTTTCATTTGAATGGTTTATGAAATCTATAGGATACATCCTGCTTCCAATTCGAAGAGTTGATGCTTTGAA
>CAZJUB010000074.1:0-12881 GCA_964549075.1 uncultured archaeon
CCAGGCGCATCAAAACCTGTACAAGTGACAGTTATAACATGAGAAATTTTACTTTTATCAAAATTTGGATTAGCATCAAACAATTTCTGGACTGCTTGTTTTCCTAATCTAAGCGCTTCAATTGCATAAAGATCATTTCTCTGTTTGGTAGATGGTTCAGGTCTTAGAGTTTTATTCTTTGGATAGAAGGTAAAATCCTTTGGATTTTTACCATAGTCATCAATAACAGTGTGTCTTTTTCTTATTTCAGTTCCTTTGTAAACTTTATTCAAAAACACTCTTTTATATGGTGTGTCTGCTACTATTCGCTTCATTTCTTTCAAGGCAAATTTTTGTGTATAGAATTTTTCAGGTACAGTTATAGCTATTGAATGAAGATAGACTTTATGCTCTGTCAATTGAATCTTTCCTGGTACTGCTATAAGGTTTAATGGAACTCATCTTTATCTTTTAGAAACTACTTTTATATTTTATTATAGCGATTGATATTATTAAAATCTCAAGAACTAAAGAAATCAGCTAATTTCTGTTGCCCTTTAAAAACAGTTTTTTTAGGTTCAATTACAATAAGTCTTTTTTCTGCTAAAATTTCTTTGAATTTTCTTGCAGCAGGTGGAGCATAACCAGAAAAGTGGTTGTTGATAAAAACATACCCACTGCTCTTATTTGGATTATTTTGATAAGCTTCTTGTAACTCATGTGCTGTTTTTTCTATTAAACTAGTTCTATCTTTGAGTTCTCTTCCTAGACCAATTGGTTGTTGATGAGATCCAATTAGTCTCAAATAGAAATATTCTTTTTTCACTTCTTCGAATAAATTAAATTTTATGTATGGTAGGTACGAGCTTACAATCCCTAGTTTTTTTTCATTAAGGAGATCATAGGTTTCTTGGTTAAACCATGTTGCATGCCTAAATTCTATTATTAGTTCATATTCATTGTGAGGAAAGAAATCAATAAATTCAATTATTTGTTCTAGATTAGTTTCGTTCCTCTCAAAACTGGGTTGGAGTTGCATGACAAGAGGACCAAGATTCTTCTTCAGAGGACTCATTATATTTAGGAAATCATTAAGCTGTTTTTCAACTCCTGAAAGATAATCAGATTGACAAATTGATTTAGGTATCTTTGCTGTTAAGATGAAATCTTCAGGAAGTAATTTAGCCCATCTTGTAGTTGTTTGGAATTTAGGAAAGGCGTAGAATGTTGAGTTTATCTCGCAAGTTGTAAATCGGGTACTATAATATTCAAGTAAATCCAAATTATTAATCTTGGAAGGATAAAAACCTCCTGAACTACTTTTCCAGTCTTCATAATTGAATCCTGTACATCCAACATGAATTTTTGCATCTTGCATTTCTCTCATCCAAATAGCATTTTTTTACTATAAAAATATCTAAAATAGCTACTAAAAGCTTTCTAACAATTGCGGATGAAACTATTAGAATGTATTTAAAAAGAAAAACGGTTGTTTTTATGCCGATAGGCCCCCTTGCCAAGAGGATGCATGAGTGGTTAAATACTTCGTGTGGTAGCCACTCAAATTTCCTCTTCAATATCGGCATTTTCCACCACTTTGAAATTCTTATTTTAATTCTCAATGTCTCTTCAGATGATTTTATAAAGATTCGTTATATTCTGAGCCAAGGAAGTGTTTTATGATGGATGCTATTTCAATTATAAGCAAATATATGCTCGCTGATGGTTTTGATATGGTTGTCGACCTTGATAAAAGCCATGGAAGCAGATTAGTTGATAAAAAAACTGGTAAAAGTTATTTAGATTTCTTCTCGTTCTTTGCTTCTTCTCCTATAGGATTGAATCATCCAAATTTGTTGGACGATGATTTCTTAAAAAGATTAGCAAGAGTAGCAGTAAATAAACCAAGTTGTTCAGATTTTTATACAGAAGAAATGGCCGAATTTGTTGAGACTTTTGGGAGAGTAGGGATACCTGGTTTTCTTCCAAATTTGTTCTTAATTAGTGGTGGAGCTTTAGCAGTAGAAAATGCTTTAAAAGCATCTTTTGACTGGAGAGTTAGAAAGAATTTCAAAAAAGGATATACCAATGAATTGGGGAGTAAAGTTATTCATTTTAAACAAGCTTTCCATGGGAGATCAGGATATACATTGAGTTTAACCAATACTTTTGATCCACGAAAAACCAAATATTATCCTAAATTTGATTGGCCTCGTGTATCTAATCCAAAAGTAACTTTTCCAATCGAAGAAAATTTCGAACAAATAATGATTGCGGAAGATAAGAGCATTCAAGAAATACACGAAGCAGTAGAAAAATATGGCGATGATATCGCATGTTTAATTATTGAACCTGTACAAGCAGAAGGGGGAGATAATCATTTCCGTCCTCAATTCTTTAAAAGGTTAAGAGAGCTAGCAGATATTCATGACTTTTTACTAATATATGATGAAATTCAAACTGGAGTAGGTATGACAGGCAAATTCTGGGCTTTCGAACACTTTGAAGGTGGTCAACCTGATATTCTTTGTTTCGGAAAGAAAATGCAAGTCTGTGGAATTCTCGCTTCCAATAGAATCAAAGAAGTTGAAAAAAGTGTTTTTGAAGAAAGTAGCAGAATTAATAGTACCTGGGGAGGAAATCTAGTTGATATGTTTCGAGCAACTAAATATCTTGAAGTTATTGAAAAGGAAAAACTAGTAGATAATGCTGCTAAGATGGGAGAGTATATGCTACGTCAAACTCAGGAGTTACAAGAAGATTTCTCCGAAAAGATTTCTAATGCACGAGGACTAGGTCTTTTAATTGCTTTTAATTTGACTAGTGCTGAGAAAAGAAACAAGGTCAAACAACAAGCTTACAAACAGAATCTTTTACTCTTAGGTTGTGGAGAAAAAACAATTCGTTTCAGACCTTATTTAAATGTTAATGAATCTGAAATTGATGAGGGTATGAATATTCTCAGAGATATTTTAAAAGAACTCTGAGAATTTTTGTTTTTTATCCTAATGGATCAAAATTAAAGCTTCCATGCTAAACTATTTATATTCAATTCTTGTTGCTAGCACAAGGTGAAAAAATGCCTTTAGTTGAGTGTGTGCCTAATTTTTCAGAAGGAAGAAGGCAAGAGGTTATCGATCAGATTCTTGATGTTATTAAAAAAGCTGGTAAAATCACTCTTTTAGACAGTCGTATGGATCCTGATCACAACCGTGCTGTGGTTACATTCATTGGAGAACCTAATGAATGCGTTAAAGCTGCATTTGCAGGATGTAAAAAAGCAGCTGAATTAATAGACTTAAACCAACATGAAGGAGAACATAACCGTTTTGGTTCTACAGATGTTATCCCCTTTATTCCTGTTTCAGATATTAGTTTAGAAGAATGTGCTGAACTTGCTAAGAAACTTGGAGAAAAAATTGCTAAAGATTTGAAAATTCCTATTTATCTATATGGAGACGCTGCTATTATCCCAGAAAGAGAAGTACTTCAGAATTACAGGACAAAATCCTTCCAATATGAACAGCTGAAAGAAGAAATAGCAACTAATGATAAATATATTCCCGATTTTGGAGAGAGGAAAGTTCATCCAACAGCTGGTGCAACCAATGTTGGTGCTCGTAATTTTCTAATAGCTTACAACATTTACTTGAATACTGATGATATGGAAGTTGCTAAAGCTATTGCTAGAAATATCCGATTCTCTGGAGGAGGATTAAGATTTATTCAAGCTGGAGCTATGAATATTGAAGAAAGAGGTGTTGTTCAAGTTTCAATGAATGTAACTAATTATACAGGAACTCCTTTACATCGAGTTTTCGATATGGTTAAGCGTGAAGCTGAAAGATATGGTGTTGCAGTAACAGAATCAGAAATTTATGGTATGCTACCTTTAGATGCTCTTCTTGATGCTGCAGAAAACTATTTACAATTAAATAACTTTGACAGATCTCAAATTATCGAAAAAAGAATTTTTGGAAAAAGTGAATAAAATGGCTGAAATGTTAATAGATAAAGTAATAACTGAGTTTTTAGATGAGCTTGCTAGTAATTCTCCTGCTCCAGGTGGTGGAGCCGCAGCTTGTTTAGCTGGTGCTATGGGAGCTGCTCTAGGATCGATGGTTGCTAGATTGACCATTGGTAAAGAAGGTTACGAAGATGTAGAAGAATTTTTCAAAGCTAAGCTTGAAAAGACTGAAACTCTTCGTAAGAAATTAACAGAACTGACAGATAAAGATGCTAATGCTTTCAGTGGTGTAATCAAAGCTTTTGGTATGCCTAAAGATACAGAAGAACAAAAAGTTGCTCGTTCAGCTAAAATATTAGCTGAGTATAAAATAGCTGCAGAAGTTCCTCTTGAAACTTGTAAAGCTTGCAGAGAAGTGATTGATCTTCAAATTGAAATGGGAACAAAAGGAAATCGACAAGCACTTTCTGATATTGCTGTAGGTGCACTGTGTGCTTTAACTGGTCTTAAGAGTGCGTTGCATAACGTTGAGATCAATTTAGGATGGATTAAAAATAAAGATGCAGAATATGCTGAAAAGATGTATGCAGAGCTAGAAGGGCTTATTGAAGGTGTCGACGAAAAAGTCAACGAATTAGATAAAGAGATAAAAGCAACTTTCTAATCTCTTTACTTCAATTTTATCGACCTTTAATTGAGTTTAAACATCAATTTTTTCCTATCATTTATTTAGATTTATTATGGTTACTTGGCAAATATATTTTATATTAAGAAAGAATATCTTTTTGAAATGACAGGTCAGATTAATGATTCCTTCCTTTACAAAGGAGAAGTTTATTCTTTATCTGGGTACACAAAAGGAGAACCATTTTCACCACTAGATTATGGTTTCTTACCAAACGCTGCAACCACTGCTTGCTGGAGAGGTTTTGTACTCTGCTATACTATAGAAGATGAGGATTTGATTCTCGTCAATATGGAAATTAATAATGAAGAAGAACTTGAGTTAAATGGTATTAAACCTAAGATTCGTGAAGATAGTTTACGTCTCCATTACCAATATGTAAATCTTAAACTTGAATATTCAGGAAAGATTCTAATTGCAAAAGATTTCATTCAAAGTATGTACGTTCATATGGGTTTTCAAAGAGCTTCTTCCTATGAAACTGTGTTAGAACTTAAATTTAAAAAAGGAAAATTAGTCTCAGAAAAAGATTTGTCTTCTACAATGAAGAAGCGAAGAAAGAAGCAACCAAATGAAGGATTAGAGCCAAAATCTAAAGATGAAAAAGGAATACGAGAATGGATTAAAAATACTTTTTCATTAAAATATAAAGATGAATAAGATATAATGTAACTAAATTCAAAGAATTAAAAAACAATAAAATCTGTGAAAATTCATGGGACTGCTAGAAAATATAGAAGAAAAATTAAATCCAATTGATGGTTTCCTATCTATTAAACCTAATCTTAGACTAGCAGCAGTTCTAATACCAGTTTTTATTGAAAAAAAAGAATTACTTTTCACTAAAAGAACTGAAAATTTACGTCAGCATCAAGGTCAAATTTCTTTTCCTGGTGGTAAATTTGAAGAAAAGGACAATACTTTAACAGAGACAATATTAAGAGAAACGGAAGAAGAAGTTGGAATACATAGGAAGAATATAGATTTGAAAGGAAGATTACCACCTCTAATTTCAACAAGCAAAAATTATGTTTATCCTTTTGTAGGTTTTATACTAGGTAATCCAAAAATTGAGATAAATCCTGAAGAAGTACAAGAATATTTTCTAACAAAAATAGATCATCTCTTAGATCCTGAAACTTTAGAAAATGGTTTAATAAAAGGTGAAGTTCGGAAATATTATCGTGTGGAACATTACAAAATTTGGGGATTAACTCAACAGATACTCTCTGATTTTCTTGCTATCATTAAAAATCCATAGAACTATTTCAAGTTAATTTACTCATATAAACTAATTTAATTTTATTCTTCTTAAATGTCTGAGAATTATTAAAATACAAAAAATTACTATAGGGACCCCAACTCCTAAAGAAATGCCTAAAATAGCAATTAAATTATCTAGAATTTTAAAATTAAAAGGTCCATTATAGAATTCTGATTCATTAGATAAATGTCCTTTTTTATCCGCAAGAATTAATGATAATTCATAATCCCCAGGTTCAATATCTCCTAAATTATATCTAATGGTTTTAGATTGCCAATACTTGGGGAACACAATACTGTTGTTCAGTATTAAATCATTATTTAAGTACAAGAAGTATTGTCCCGTAAAATTAGTTTTAGATTTGAAATTATACCAAACATTCCACTCAGCAATAAGCTCATTTCCAGTATTTACTAATTTTGGTTCTAAAACAAAAGGTGTAAATCTGATTCTCTCGACTTTGTAGATTTCATAGTACATATTATCTCCATGAGTAGAATTTGATTGCCAGACAATTTCACCATCAGGACTTACTTCCACAAATTTTGAACCGGTCTCATCAATTGTATCAGAGGTATATGCAAGTACACCGAATTTATTATCATTAGGCAACAAATCACAGTCACCCCAAATAGGAGTCCAATATTCTGTAGGACTAATCCATTCCCAAGTTATATTTGCGATCATTTTCTTTTCATCAATTGTTATCTCCAAAAATCTCGATTGTTTATTTAATGCGTTCGTTTGATTATGAAAATCGTTATCGAAGAGAAGAAATTTATTTTTACCTATTTTTTCAAGACTATGACTGTGATAGAAAAGAATGTCTTTTTCTTTTCCATATATGTTGTATAAATTAAAATTACCGTATTCTCCTATCCCCCACACTTTTTCTCCAGTTTCATAATCTATTTTATAAAATGTATTTGTGTTTCTACAGTTCAGATATATCATCTTTTCATCTTCATCAAAACAAAGAGAATTAGCATGCGTAATGTCTTTAGATGCATTTACCAGATCTTCATAAGGGCAAGTTTGCCAAGGTTCTACATAATTTCTTGTATCAAATGAACGCAATAAAGAACCTGTTGAATTATATTCATTAATTAAATCATAGATATATGTACTTCCATTAATCTCGATAGTGTAGAATCCTAAAGTTAAAAACGTTTTATTCAGGTAATTAACTTCAATATCATGATGTCCTCCAAATCCGAGAATAGAGAGTGTATCAGTTTCTATATTCCACAACCTAACAGCTTCAGAATCACCATAAATTAAAGTAGTTGAGTTGTAAAATTCGATATCAGCTATCTCATCAGTTGAGCTTATGTTCTTTTCAAGAACAATATTCTCATTCATATCAGTAATCAGAATTCTTCTATCAACTACAATTCCTGTATCTGCCCACTTTCTTTCAAGTATATATAGATTATATCCTTCAAAATATTTGGTTGTGTTTTCGGTGATTTTGTACCTAATGCAACTAAAATTAGAGGTGGAACTATCTGATAAAACATAATTTTTTTGTGAAACTAATATGAGACAAAATATCATTAAAGCTGTTATTTTGATATTAAAGAATCGTCTGTTATAATTTCCAAGGATTTTTACCATCAGTTCATACAACTCTAGTACCTTAAAATATTCTTCCATTTAGGGACTAAGATAATAGAAGTATTGTTCGATCTATCAAATATTTGTTCTAATCTTTATCTTTATCTTTTTTCTCTTTAGTAATTTCATCAACAATCTCTTTAGCTAATTGATCTGCTAATTTATCACTGTCAATATCCTCTTCTTCTGAATTTTCATCATCTTCATCATCTTCATCATCATCTTCATCGGGATATACTAAAACTGGAATTCTCTTGTCTTTCAAGTAATATTGATAAACTTCTGGATCACCTAATGCATCCATCATATTACTTACGAGTTCATTATGAGCTTCTTCAAGACTAATGATTGAATCTTGTGATTCTTGCCATGTATAATACTCACTTTTATTAGCATAGAAATGTTCGACCATTTCAGCAGGTATAAAGAACTTTTTTTCAATCTGTTCTTTCAAACTTCGTAAATGAGCTAAATTTGATCTGTATTTCTCAAGAATAGCTGAAGATTTCGCGAAAAATTCTTTAAAAGTTAACTCTTCCATGAACTAATTATATCTTAAAAGCATATAACTTATTCGTTTCAAAAGACCCAAGATGAGTAACTTTCTTAAATAGTAGATTTATTCTCACTTTATGTTTGATAGACTTGAACTATCTCCAGCTTTATCTCAATTTCTGAATTCAATCAGTCCAATGTTAGGAATTACAGGTAATTTAGAGAATAGGAAATACTTTATGATAACTAGATACTTTTCTTTAAAAGATGAGAGGATTCTTGTTGAACTAAGTACAAATTCCGCACCCAAAGAGCTGAGTCTTAACCTATTAAGAAAGGGTGAAGATCCTCTTTTAATAGCTGTTTTAGCACATTTTCCAATTGAAGATAAAAATTTTCAACTTGGAGAAGCAGTTTCTGTGCCAATCTATGTTAATTCTGTAATTTCATTCGAATGTAAACTAGTGAAACAGCTCTTATCAGAAGTTGATTCCTCAATTGCAATTTATAAAGTAGTTCAAGCTTGTGGTGTTGCAGGTTTAGATCCCGAATTCAATGAACAAGTTACAATAGCTAAAACAGTTGAAGTAATGACTCTTTCTGCAGTTGATACATATGTTATTGATAAGAAATTTAGAGAAGGAAGTGAATAAAAAATGGTTTTTTCAAAGAAGAAAAAATTTGTTAAATATGAGCTAAATTATCAACAGAAACAGAACCTGATTAAGCTCGCTAAAAAACTAGACAGTAATCCAGATCGAATTGTTAATAAGATCGAGCAATTTCTCGATGAATCTTCTGATTTCATCAATTTGGATACTTGGCAGAATCTTTTGACATTTTTAAATATTAAATTGCTAGAAGAAAAAACTAGGCAAAAAGCAGATGATCTTATTGAAACTAAAAAGAAAATTAAGATACAGTACAAACTTTTAGATGAGTATGAAGATGATTACATGACAATAGTAGCTTTAGGAGAAGCTCTTGAATCCTTAAATAAAATTTAGGTGATAGTATGAGTGATAAAGTGAAATATAATATCTGGATTCCTGATCAAATCGCTGATCTTTTTCTTGATTTAGAAGAGTTTGTAGATCATTTAATTACTTTCTATCCATTTCTAGAAAGCATTGATTTTAATGAGATGATAACAATGAAAGAGTTAGATTCTAAGCTTGAAGAAGCAACTGAAGAATACAGTCAATTATGTCAGCAATATGGGAAAATTATGCAAGAATATGGAGTTGTTAATTTCAAGGGAAGCGAACTTTTTACACGTAATACATTAACTGGTCTAAAGTTAGGGTTACTTATGGGAAAACTCAAGCGTGCAAAATCTATTTGGGGAGATAAACTAAATGTCGATTACAACGCGGCTAAAGAATTGATTCAACATTTTGCAAATCGTTATCTGTTAAAAAGAGATGAGGAAGAATAAATTATTGTTGTTCGTTTTTCTTCTGCTTCTTTTTACTGTTTTGTGTTTTAACTTTTGAGGTTTGAAAAGCTAATTTTAGTAATATTGGTGTTAGGAATACAGTTATCAAAACAAGTAAAATAACTACTGAATAAAGATCATTAGTGAAAGCTAATGCATTTGAATTTGAAGAAAAAATCTTAGCTCCTTCATATAAACCTATAGCAGCAATTACTAAAGTTATTTCTCCTTTTGGTATCATACCAGTTGCGATTCTAGCTGAAGAGATGATGTCGGGTTTTTTTCTTTGCCACCAAACAAAGAACTTATTCACTTTTACTTTATTTTCTTCAATCAGTTTACTTTCAAGATCCCCAGATTTTTTATGCATCATTTTTAAAAAATCTGCTATAGGATTGGTTGAAAACATTGCACCAGTAAATGAACCTATTCCTTTTGATAGGATTACTAGTGGTATAATCACTAAAAAAAGTGGATTAAATTGAGTTAATACAAAGGAACTACCAACAGAGAAAAAGAATAAAGGTATAAATGATCCTTCTCCTATTTTTGTAAATGTTTGAAGTGTATTACTCATCAAATATTTATTTCTCTGCATTCCTATTCCTAGAAGAAAAGCACCTATAGCTGCTGAGACTCCAAGATATTCTGCAAAATAAGCTAATATTAGTAAAAACGCTAATACAATCCCTATTGAGAAATAACTAGTAGCAGCCAATGAGAAAGTGTTGAACCTATTCTCAAAAAACTCTAAAGTTCTTGGTAAAAGAAATAGAATTATAACTAAAAGTAATGCTATAAACAAAATTTGAACGACAATTGAAAGAGTAGTTCCTAAACCAAAAATAGAATTACCTGAAAAAAGTATTCCTGAAATAACAAGTAATAGAAAGAGTCCTAGAAAATCATCAAATACAGCCAAACTCAACAATGTTTGACCTTCTTTTGTGTTTAATTTTTTCATATTATTTAGTGTTCTTACTGTGGTTCCTATACTTGTTGGAACGAAAATTAATGCAAAAAACGCTGAGACACCTACTACCGAATTTTCTTCTATCCTATGATAAGAGTATGTTGAAGAGAAAAGAACATAACTAAATAGAAATCCTAGACTATAAGTAATGAATACGTCTGTTATAGAGATTAATAGATTCCTTTTTCCAGCTCTTTGCAATTCTTTTGTCTTGATTTCAGCTCCTACTATAAACAATAATAATAATATCCCTATTTGTGCAAAGGGTTCAATACTTTCCTTCATACTTTCAGGACCAATAAAAATGAAAGGAAAATCTCCTCCAATATTTATTTCATTTAAATCAAAAAGTAAGAAAATAGGACCACCAAATAGGAATCCTGCAAATAATTCTCCTAATATTGATGAAAGTTTTAACCTTTCAAAAATTTCTCCTAAAATTCTAGCTGAAATTAAGGCTATACCAAGATAAAGAAAAACATTGAAATTAAAACTCATGTTTCTAGCTCCACGTTATTCATCAAAATCAATACAAGCTCCTACCCAATTGTCTTTTAGAACTTTCATTATGTCAGCGAGAAAAATCAATCCTTTTACCTTGCTTTTTCTATCAGTAGATCGTGGGAGGAAAACTGTGTTATATCTCTCCATAAGTGTAGCAATTTTTTCTACTGTATCTTCATCTTTAACTATAGGAATATCTGATCTCAATAAATCTAATGCAGTTATACATGAGAGTACATGAGTTCTTGAAAATATTTCAATTATTTCGGTATGTTTAGTACTTATTAACGATAATAAGTGTCTTAATGTAATTAAGCCTATATATTCTCCATTATCATCAACGACCATAGCAGCTAAACTTTTGTCATCTACTAGAAAATCTAATAAGTCTGAACATCCTGAACTTCCTAAGATTTTTGGAACCTCTCTTACTGGAAACTCATCCGCTTTCATTTCTTTAATTTTGGAAAAAACATCTTCCATTATGTCTTCCATAAAAGAAGAAAATATTAGCACCTAAAAAATGTTATCCAATGTAAAAAACTGGTTTATAAATTTTTTTTGTACTTTAAGTTTTCTTTGTTTAGATTGGATAATAATTTAGAAATTTTGTCACCAAGTTTTGTTATTTTTACTTTTTTTCTCTTTTTTTCAACGTTAATGTCGTTTTCTTGTCCGCTGACACTTGCCTTTTCTATAATCTTATCAGCTGCTTCATCTGCAAGCAATGCTGCTGCGACTTCTAATTGTGTAATTTTTCCTCCAACTTCCTTAGCTTTATGAATTGCCCATCTCACAAGAATTGGACCAATGAGTTGAACTATAACTATTGTTCCTGTGATAGTTGTGAAAATAAGATGTGCATGATCAGCATATATTGTCCCTTGAAATGTTTCATCTATACTAACTGCTAAACCTAATGCTACACCAGCTTGACTAAATAATGTAAACCCTAAATATTTGCTAATCACAGGTTTACACTTCATAGCTTTTGCCGTTAAGTTTACAAATCCAACCTTACCTATTGTTCTTCCCACAAGATATATAACTCCAATAAGACCTATATATTGAAGATCAGCTGGATTGATATTGAAACCAACTACAATGAAGAATAGAGAAACTATTGGTGTTCCTATTTTGAAAATATCATGAAACACAGCTTCAGTTTTTTGTTCTGAACGCGTAAACGTTGCAATCATAATCCCTAAACACATTGCTGCAAGAATGGAAGAAGAATGTATGTATATTGTTAATCCTATTATAACCACTACTCCTCCAATGATTAGTTCAAGAATTTCAGCATGATCTTTAACTCTGTTTATTGCCCAAGTTATAATTATTCCTGCTATTATTCCAATACCAATTGCTGCAAAAGCTTCAAGTGCAAATTCAGAAAAAACCTGTAAAGCGCTAAAATGGTATTCTGGAAGACCACCTTTTGTTATACTTGTAGTAATCTGAACAAGAAAAATAGAGATAATATCATCAAATGCTAAAATAAATAGAACTGCTTGTGTGAGAGGTCCTTTTGACTTATATTCCCAAAGTACGTCTGCTGTAGCAGCTGGTGCTGTTGCGCTTCCTAATGCTCCAAGGATAAAAGCAAAATTCCACCAAATAGGATCATGATAGATGGTAGTTGTTACTATCCCAGTTAGTAAAGAAACCACAAGAAATGTTCCTATACTATCTGTTAAGAGAACTATGAAAAGTTTCTTATCTATTTTTTTAAGTTCTTTCCATGATAGTTCTGCTCCAATATTAAAACCTATGATCCCAAGTGCTAAAGTTACTAAAATAGGTGTAATATTTCCTATGAAATCATATGAGATTACATGACTTGTTCCTCCAAATTGCCAGAAATAAAAATCTGGAGTAATAAAATTCTTGACATTACCATTTTTCCAGATGTATCTGATAGTTAATCCTATTATCAAACCCATCACGATAAAACCTAAA
>CAZJUB010000075.1:0-12490 GCA_964549075.1 uncultured archaeon
TCACTCATCCCGAAAAAACCTAATATCTCCTCACTCTCATGTATTAGTTCATGTAGTTTTTTTAATTCTATCTCTCTCCCTAATTCGTCAGTAAATGCTATCTCATATTTCCACGCTCTCTTCTCCTTCCTCTCTATTAACCATCCTTTCTGTTCTTCATAGAAATTTTTCAGGAAGAATTTTAGTCCATCAACTGTTGTTATCTTGTATCTTGTTAATTCTACTTTTCCTTCTTTTCCTTCTACATATATCTTGAAGATCATTCGCCAAGTCATAGTCGTTCTTTTCTCTTTTTCTAGCTAATGATTCCTTTGGTATTTAAAGGCGGGAAAGATTTTCTCGAGTTTATAAATCAATTTAAGTATTATAGATTGAAGCTGGCTAAATTGTATTTATTTCAACTTCTATAACTCATCAGCATCTTCTTTTTCAGTAGCTAGCTTCAATCCACTCTTTCTCTCATTTAATCTTAAAACAAGTTATTAGTAATAGACTTGAAAGATATATGAAATATAATTAAAAAAATACTCTATATTTCACAAATTATATGAAATATTGTTTATTATATGATGTATATTTTCACTTATATTTGCTATATGTTAAACGTTAAAAAAGCTGATTAGAAAGCCTTAAAAGGCATTTTTCGAAAATAAATTTGTGAACAGAATAGTAATCATTGTCATTAACTTACAATGATCTATATTATTAACTCCAAAAATACTATAATACTCATTGACTTGAGGAGATGGGAATTGAACAGAGAAGAAATTGATTTGAGTAATAACAAAGATAAGAATCTCTTAACAATTTTATTACAACTATTGTTATCTCCACTACTCATGGTTATTTTTAGTTGTACCTTAGTTAGCTTAATTATTATCGGCACTTTGCAGAATATCTTTATCCTTCTAACTTGCAAAAAAAATCAATTATTATCAACGTGGTCTGAAATCTGTATAAGGAAGTTTTCTAACTATGTCTTCAATTCATTATTGTTAGAGGAAGAAAAAAAACTTGAAAATGTACAAGTAAATTCAGCTTTAGAAAATGACACTCAAAATTATCAGATATTGGATGTCTTAAAGAGAATTCCCTTCCTTGTTATTTTATTCATTGTTTGGATTTTCTACTCTATAGGTTTTTATTTTTATTTCTATGCCATTCATTTAAAATATATCACTAAAAAATATCCAACAGGATCGATAAAAAATGCAAAAATCATAATTTCTGATTTGGTACGATTAACTAACTTCCTTGTCTACAATACCGAATCTTCCCAAAAAATGAATTGGTTGTATGAAAATGAATGGAAATCTCTTATTTTTATTTTATGTATCTCATTTTTTTTCTCGCTAAATGTACTAAGATATAACTCATTTTATTTCTCCCCTCTTATTGTTCTTTTGATCTTTTTAGGGATATTTGTTGTTTTAATACCAATTTATCTCAAAATGCCATCTGATGATGTTTCTCCTTCATTTAAAGAAATTCTAACCAATATTGGATTTAAATTATCTAAAAGTGTAATAAAAGACACTTTAATAGCCTTCACTATTGTTTCCTTCATATTACTCCTAATTTACAGTTTTCTTCTTCTGTTTTTTTATGATTTTAGTGACATTGTAACTTATGGAAGGGATACTTGGTATTATATTATTCAAGGACTATATCCAGGAATTACAGAAGAAATTATTTTTAGGGGATATGTGATGAGAATATTTAGAAGAAAAAATAGTGTTAGAAAAACCATTATCATTTCTAGTGTCGTTTTTGGACTAATACATCTTATTGGAGCTACTCTTGATTCATATGGATTTTCTATTCTTCAAGTAATATTTGCAACACTTTTTGGTATAATTTTAGCATTTTTCAGAGTCGTCTCAAATTCCTTACTTGGTCCCATTATAATTCATTCTACGTATGATTGTGTTATCTATTCTGTTTTATTGGTTAATGATAATGTTCCTCCATTTGTCGATTATATAACCTATATTATTGCTATAGTGACTCTAATTCTATCCTTGTTGTTGTTTGTTCCTTTTCTTAAATGGGCTTATAATAGAAAAAATCTATACTTATTACGAAAGAAAGAAATAAAATCATAATCTTGCTTTACCATTTGAATTTAAAAACAATTGACTACTAAATTTCATCTAATTTTATTTTTGTGTCTAATATAAATAGTCAAAAATTTTACATAATCGTAAGAAGTTATTATAGTTTGATAGGTTAGTGAATAACAATGTTCTCTCAGAAACAAGAAAAGGAAGAATACCAATTTCTAATAAACGAAATTAATTCATTAGATTATGAGCATACTCTTGAAAAATACAACGAACTAAAACCAAAAATTGAGAGATTCTTCAAGAATGCTAAAGATGTTATAAATCTAGACATACTTAAGGATAAAATTACTAGTATTCCAGTTTTTCGAACAAAAGAAGCTGATATTGGATTCTTCTTAGAATTCATATCAGATTTGAAAGGAGTAGCAAATAGGTGTGTTTGGGAAATTCTTTTCACAAAATTATGGTACCACAAATTTGATGAAAAGAAAGAAAATATAGAAGCTAATCAAGAAAACGACCTTGGAACTAGAATTATAGCATCTCTTAGATGTTCAGATAAAATGCTAACAAAAATCTACTTATATCGTAAATATACTACACTTTTTTCCTTTTCTGAGTGGTATTATATTTTTGGTGATAAAACCATCATAAATCTGCACAAGATAAAAATAAGTAACACTAAAGATTTAGTCAATGCGACACTTTCATTCTTTAGGTCAGAAAAATTATCACTTGAAGATTTGTATGAAGAAATAACGAAAATAATTGAACAAATGAAAAATCAAGAAGATGAAAATATTCTCAAAAACATGAAAAATTGGCTTGCTGAATTACTTTCTTTATGGGGATTTCCACCAGAAAATGAAATAATTAAATTGTTTGATTCTTTTATGGATGTAGAAAAGGATCTAGTTAATGTACTTGGAGTTGGTTACTATGAACATATTTTACATTCCTTAAGAGTATTTCTTCTTGGCTTTCAATTAATTGCAATTATTAGAGATTATGAGAATCGCTTTGATAAGAATCAATTTAAAATCGATATATTGGGATGGGTCATAGCTTCTTTCTTTCATGACTTAGGTTATGGAGTTGAAAAAATCAATAAATTAACATCAAGCATTCAGAGAAGTTATACAAATTTTGGAAAAGTAGATGCATCTTCATTTATAATCTCAGAATCAGGAAGAATAATTGCTGAAAAATTGATGAATTCTATGGAAAAGATAATAAAACTTGATAATTCAGAATATTCTTTTCTTCCAGATGAATTTGAACATTTAAAAATCAATCCTATTTTAAAAAGCTGGGATGAGAAAAACCATGGTATTATAAGTTCAGTTGTATTTTGGCAATCACTTATAGATTTAGTGGCAAGAGATTATACATTTTACCTTAAGCACCAAAGAAATTGGAATGATATTTTTTATAGAGTATTATTAGCTATGACATTGCATTCAATGAATCCAGATCACGCATATTACTTCAATTTTGATGTTCCAAAAAAAAATGAAGAAGGATTATCCCCTTCTTATGATATTAACGAACATCCTCTGCTAATCTCATTCATTCTTCTTTTATTTGATACAATAGAATACATAGAAAGAAGAACATTTACAGGTAAAACTTACTTAGATGTCGCTCAACCTAATATAGACCTTGAACTAGAAATTGATTTTAACTACTCTTTAAAGAGATATATAGAGGTTAATATTTCTGCTATATATGACAATATGAATGAAAATGAAATTGTTGAAATAGCTGACAAAATTCTTCCAAAATTTTATGGTTTCTCCTCATATAATTATGGTGTTAATATGAGCTTACAAAATAAAGGAAGTTCAAAGAAGGTAATATTCCCACTTTTAAGGAGCGAATATGAAAGATTTGATGCATACACTAAAGACAATAATATTAAAACTGAAATTAAAGAAATTGAAGAATTACATGAATTATATAAGAGTTATTTTTTTGTTATATTAACTGAGAATGGATATAATGAGCAAGAAATAGAAACGATTGTTAGAGAAAAAGATTTGAAACACCTAATTCCAAAGAGAGTTAGCTTTCAAATATATTGTTTTGCATCTATGAAAAAAAAATTCATGCGAAATTTTGATAGATTTAAGGCAGATGAGAAATTCTTAGAATTAATTTAAGAGTAAAAAAACGCTACTTTTAATATTTTTGAGGAACCTGATGAAGCAATACAAATACTTAATTTTACTTCTAGATTTACTAAACTAATATATTTCTAAGAGTGGAGAGAATTTTCTGGTTTTTTAAATTTAAGCAACAATCTTTAATTTTTAAATAATATATAATAAATTTATATACACAAATCTAGATTATATCTGGGAGAAGAGAAAGATGATAGAATGGCTATTACAGAATTCTCGGAATATTGTTTTTTGGTTTATCTTAGTTTTGATAGAAATCCCAATCACTACATTAATTCAAATCTATCTTAATCTATCTTGGTATAATTTACTAATTCTTTCTGTTTCCTTATTCATCTTTTTCTTCATTCTTGATAAATGGTTTTTTTATATTCTTAAAATATCCACATATATTTATGATTTGATAAAAGAATTCAAAGAGTCAACTCCAGGTTCCTATATAGATTCAGAGGAGTTCTTAGTCTCAAATAGGTTAGTGAAACCTTTTGATAAAGAAAATTTCTCAATTCCTTCTGTTAGCCCCGAGTTTATGCAATATCAAAATTATTTATTCGAGGTAGAAGATGTTAAATTAACAGCTGAAAAGACATTTCTTACAGATGTTATTGAAAATCATTCACAAATTTTACTCTGTAGTTCTGGTGGAATGGGAAAAACAACTTCTTTATTTCAGATAGGTTATAATTCATTAGAATACTTAGAGAAAGTATTTCCAACGGATAGATTTTATATTTTATTCTTTAAAATCCTTATCAGATCAATTAGATTTAGAAAAAATAAAAACCTTAAGTTGTTATACCTTCCATTATTATTTAATTTTAATAAACAAAAAACAAAAGTAAATCAAATATTTCCAGATAATTCTTCTCTCCACAGTTGTAAAAAAATCGTTAAAATGAGTAAAAAGCTGTATAGATTAAAAGTAAGTTTTCTATTATTATTTGACAATTTTATCCCTCATCCTGATGACTTAAATCAACTTGAAACTAAATTTGAAGAAATCAAACAGTTTTCAAGTAAAATAATATGTACTACTAGTTTAGCTATATTACAAAGTCACAAAGTGCAAAATGCATTACGAAGTAAGAATTTCGCAATTTATATTCTGGATTATTTAGATTTTTCAGATGTTAATAATTTTCTTAATCATCTAGAATCGAATGTTCAAAGAGAAGAGAAAGTAGAACCACTCTTATATGAAATAGGTATCAAACCATTTGAACCATGGTTACAAACTAGATTGATGAATTTACTTCGACATCCATTATACATGTACTTTTACAGAAAGATCTCATCTAGTTCTATTAATGAAGATATAATGGCTATGGAACTATTCGAAAAATATTTTTCACTTCTCAAAGAAGAAATTGAAGAAAAAATAGGATATAAGTATTTTATTAATACGGAAGAATTCATTAATAATATAACTTTGTGGTTTTTAAATGAGAAATTTGGTTCATTTATACCTATTTCTGATCGTTTCCTTTTATATAAGAACCAGTTACTAGAAGATAATATTATCATCAGACAAGAATCCAGCTTTTTTTGGCATTCTGAACTAGATGCTTATATTATTTATTTAATAGTTACAAAAGAGTTGTATAAGAAAGCTAAAGAAGAATATATGGCTTATGAACCTATTATTTTCTTCTTAGAAACCCTAGTAGAGAGAGACGAGTGGTTTCTATTATATCTTCCTAAATTCTTAGAGCTTCTTACTCTTTCTACTAATTCAAATCTTCTACAAGCTTTCTTTCAGCAATTTATCCAGCTTAATATAAGTCAAAAATTAATTGATAAAGGACGTGATTTTGAAATTCAACAGTATTTATTTGATGATTTAGCATATATTTTGTCAATTGTTCATAAAAAATATGAGGAAGCTAATATTTTCTTCGATTTTTCAGAAAAATTAGGAGAAACAACTATTCACCATTATAATTTACGTATCAACAATGAACTAAATTTCGGAAATACTCAAAAAATGAAATTATATGCAGAAAAAATAATTGAAATTGATCCATATAATTCATCAGCATATGGCACACTAGGAGTAAGTGAAATGTTAAATAGGAACTTTGTGAGTGCAATAAAAATTCTATCTGAAGGAATAGGTAAACATCCAAAGGATAGATTCTTAGCTAAGAATCTAGCTATAGCTCAGAATTTTGGTCTTCATTATAAAGAATCTTTACATACAATTGAACAATTCTTTCCTGATACAATTATTTGGAAAAATGTCAAGCAAAATAAGAAATATTTTGGTTTAGATCTTGCTTATCTTAAGGCAATGGATTTCTTTCAGATTAAAGATGTAGATAGAAGTATCAAAATATTAAAAGATGTTATTATTTTAGGTTCAAAAGAAGCTAGATTTAGGCAATCTCTAGCTTATATATACGCAGTTAAAAAGAATTATACAGATTCACTCAATTTGTTTGAAGAGATTCATTCTGTTCTTAACCTATATTATCCTGAACTTTATTTTGGATGGATAATTGTCATGATAGAATCAGGTAGACTGGATAGATTGTCTGAAATCTTAGATGAGTTTGAATCTAAATATCCAAATGAATCTAGATTACTATTCCTTAAAGGAAGATTATCAGAATTTAGGAATGAGGATGATAAAGCAATCAACTATTATAAAGAGGTTTTAGATCAACGAGTTGTTCAAAAAGAAGCATTAAAGCGACTAATGAATATTTATTATAAGGAAGGAAGAACTGAAGAAGCATCATCTATTTTAAAGCAAGCTATAGAGAAATTCCCTAAAGAACAATATTTTCAGTATTTAAAAACAGATATTTTAAAAGAGAGAGACAGGATAAAACAAATCAAATCAAAGGTTCAAGAATTTCAGAACAAGGAGGATGATAATCAAGACATAAAAATAGAGAATGTAGTTAATATGATAGATAATAAAATAACTCTTGATCCAGAATCTATTGAAGCACTAACCTTACTAGGTACCGGTGAGCTTAATTCTGTTGAACTTAGTATAAAGATTCTTAAGAAAAAACTTCCAAATATAAATGTAAACAAAATCGAAAGAGTTCATGATTTGATAGAACTAGTAGTACAAACCTTTAGCTTTAACCAATTTTTATCAAATTTAATAGGAGGTAAAATTCCAGAAGAAGTTCAGAATACTATTATGAGTGATTTGGATATTTTTTTAATTGCATCAAAAGACAAAGAATATTTGCTTGAAGGATTGGTTGGTTCTCTTATATTCATTGAAAAATACATTTTTAGACTCAGAATATTAAATTTAATCACAGACACTTTTAAACAGTTAGGCAAAGATGAATTAGCAGAAAGATTTAGTAAGTGGATAAAGAATATAATTGAAAATTGAAAGTTTCCATGGATAAAGTATTCTGTTTTTATTAAATGATTTAAGTTACATTTATATATTTGATTCCTTAGTAGTCAACTACCTACCTTATTTTACCCACTTTATGTAGTAGGTGTATAAAGTGGAAAACATAGTTAAGAAATGCATAATTTCTTTATCTCTAATCGTTATTGTAACTAGTACAATTGTTCCTATTTTACTCTCACAGGATACTAAATGTCAGAACTGTACTAATATTGATGATTCTAACACTCTCATCAAATCCAAGTGGGATAATATCTCTTTTATCCTAATTAATGATAGTCTACGAACTGTCAGTGATTTCTCTGGGAAGACACTTCTTTTGGAGTTTTCCTCTTCTACTTGTCCTGATTGTATTAACCAACTTCCTGCTTTGAGAGATTTTTATGATTTGATGATTGATAATGATTCTTTCGTTCTTCTCACGCTCTTCCTTGATCTCTCCTCTCAAAGCGAACTTCTTGATTATTCTATTTTCAACAATATCTCTTGGTTTGTAGGTTCTATTAATTCTGCTAATTACTCTTCTCTTGATCTTTTCTCTATCCCCAGTTTTCATCTCTTCAATTCTACAAGTCACGAAATCAAAACTGCACAACATTCAATGTCTTTTGGAAGTTTGGTTGATTTCGTTGGCTACACTCTTCCTCCTTACTTTAATCTAGGTGGGAAAATCTATCATGAACACAAATCTACTCTACCAACCTATTCTCCCTTTTCTTCTGATTTTCTCTTCAGAATTTTCACTTCTAACACCTATTCTCTAGGAGACACTCGCAATTTTTACTGTCTTTCAACTGGAACAACTTATCGAACACTTTCTGCACAAGTTGTTAATATCACAGACCATGCTTATTTTTTTACTGAATCAGCTATTATCACTAGTCTTGGTCTAGGCAATGTTGTTGAAAGAATTTCTTCTGATGTAGAACGTTTCGATAGTGATATTTATTCTATCGAAACAACAGTCTTTGGTTCTGTTGAAGGTTCCTTTGGAAATATAGGGGATGGAAAGGTTATTGTTCTTTACGCTGTTCTTCCTACTGGTTGGGCAGGATATTTCGATCCCTATAATGAGTATCCTCAAGAAGTCCTTGATGGTTACTTTTCTAACGAATGGGAGATGGTTTATCTTGATTATATTGATAGTTTTGAAACTACTCTCGCTCACGAGTTCCAACATCTCATCCATTTCAATCACGACCCTCATGAGTCCATTTGGTTCGATGAAGGATGTTCAGAGTTAGCTGGTTTCTTAACTCATTCTATACCTGAAGAATGGGAAAATATTACTTCATTTGTTCTACAATTCAGTTTCAGTTATGATGATTCTCTTATTTTCTGGAACTATTTCAGTGATGGTGGGAGAGATGTGAGAATCGATTATGGAGGAGCTTATCTTTTCCTTCTTTACTTCTATGAACAATTCAACACTTCTGCCTTATCATTACTTGTTCAAGATACTCAAACAGCTGTTATTAGTCTTACAGCTTTTCTTGCTTCCTATAATATGACGTTTAATGAGTTCTTTCTCAACTGGCAAACTGCTTTGATTGTGCATGAATTTACATGTAAAGAATATGTTTTAGAGAGCACTTTTCTCAGATTAAATTCTCTCAAAACTCTCTCAACTGAGAAAGTGGAGCAGATTTCTGTACCATATTATGGTTCATATGGAATTACGATAAACTTGGTTGAGCAGTTTGAGATAACCATCAGTAATCCTTACAGCTCTCATTTAGGAGTTGTAATTCTCACTTATTCAAATACTACTCTTGTTAATATAGACCATCTAGAGATCTGTAATCAAAGTCTAACATTGAATACCCCAGAAGTCTGTTCCCACATACAAATTATATTTTCCAAACTTGATGTTAACCATCCCTCTATTTCCAGTGGACTTGGTTTAGGTCCTTCAGCTACACTTTATGTTAGCACTATTAATCCATTCAAATTATCTATCAATCAACCTATCATCAATCAGAACTCTACTTCTTTAACTATCTCTGCTTTGAGCATTTACTTTATCAATGGAACTGACATTTTCTTTTCTTCAGCAGAGGATTGTGTTAAAATTAGAGTATATTCTGAAAAAGTCGAATGTGATTATTTTCTGGAGTTTAATCCTTCTTTATTCAGAGGATGGGGAATAATCATCAATCTTTCTGACTACTCTCCGGGTACATATAATTTGGAACTAATAGTAAATTCTTCCTCTTTCTATAACATTTCTCAATACTTGACTTCATTTGATATCAGTTTAGATTTAGAGCTTTCTTTTCCTAACTTCGGATATGATTCGTCTAACTCCTCTATCCAGATTAGTATTGACATATATTCTTCCTTTACTAATAGAGTTCTCATTTCTGAGCTTTTAGTTATTGCGTATGTTTTTTCAATAGATAAAAAATTCTATAATTCGTTTCAACTTTTCAGTCAAGACTATTTTACGTGGAATATCTCTTTATCTCTTGAATCTTTTGAGAAAAATTATTATTATGTTGTCATCTTCGCAACCTTTGAGACACAAGAATTCCATTCTTTACCATCAGATTTATTGTTTATTGATTTACTCCCCACTTCTCAATCAAACTTCACCGTTATTCCTCTCTTTCCTTTCTTCATTATTTTCACTGTAAGATTTATAATTGAAAGACGATATAGGAGTAAGATAGTATGAAGAGCCAGAGATATGTAGTCTTTCTCATCATTCTTTTCTCACTACCTTTAGCTGTCTCTCCTTTCCTTTCTGAAGCTAAGGTTTTTGTTGGTGATATTGCTTCAACAGATAATGATAATTTATTTGAACTGAGTATTTCAGTTGACCTTTATTGGCATTCTGGTTATAATACCATCAATACAACTGTTACTCTTCTTCATCTTGATTCCCAATGCAGTAAAGTAACTTATTTCAGACTCTATTTTCGAATAGGGAAAAGAACCGAGTATTATAGTAATCCAGGAACTTTAGATTCTGTCGGTTCTTCTTGTTTTCTTTCTACTGCAGTTTTTTACAAACCTCTTTATGGCAGAGAACAACTGAGTTTTTACTGTAAACATACTTTGGTTTACAAAGACAGTTCTACTGAACGATGGGGAACTGAATGGAATAAACTTACTCACATTAACGCTGATACTTTCTTTGGCCATTATGGGTATATTCTATACACTCTTTTCGCAGTTGTGGGGCTCTCTGGAGTCTATCTTGTCTATTGGTTTCGTCACAGAATATTTCGAAAATCCCATGTGCAAATCTTAAAATGCTCAGAATGTGGATATGAAATTCAAGCAGATGATAATTTTTGTGCTGAGTGTGGAACAAAAGTAGGATAATTAGTGATTTGTAGCAAGATAAAAATCATTACTATTTTTCCATGTTGTTATATTGATATTTATTCAGTTACAATTCATTTTTGTTTAATATTTTCTAATTCACTGACTAGTAATTTCTTCTTCATTGACTTTATGTAGCAATAAATGAGGAGATTGTTAAAAGTATAATATAAATCTACATAAAATATAATGAAATTTTTGTATTCATATCTGTTTTTGAAAATAAAAAACCGAACTATAGAATGTTAATTTTTTTCTTCTATTTTTGTCTTTTTTTTCCAAATCCTCTATTCCTTCTTGAATTCATTATTATATTCATTATAGTATATAAATTTTCGATTAGTTCTCTAATCTCATTACTTATATCGCTCTTGTCTTTTGTTTGTGTACTAACAACGTTGTGGATTATTAGTCCTGTTAATTTTGCCCAACCATCAAATATCTTATCAATCTTAATAATATCTGAATGATTTGGTTTTAATTGTATGAGAATTTTGTTTTTAAGTATATCAAGTGAAATTTTTAACTCAGAACATGAATTTAGAAGTTTTCTTCTGATACTTTCAATTTCTTTGTCTTCTAGATTATCTGCAATAATCCAGTCTTCCCATATGTCTGATAAACTTCCAATACTCAACATAAGTTTGCTTGTTTCTCGTATCAGGTTTTCCTTTGTTTTTGTGAAAATTCGTTTTTCTTGCCATCTATTTGCAAACCATCCGGCTAATATTATACCTAAAATAGTGAATGAACCTGCTATGACACTTGATAACCAATCATTTGACATTTTATCACTTTATTATATAATATGGTTTTAAAAACTTATGCAGGAAATTGTAAGTTCTCTGCAAAGTATATATAATGGTTCATATTATTTGTTTTTATGTCATCTTCGAAAATAGCAATTTTACAGGAATTCATCGAAAAGATCCAAGAGACATCAAAAAAAGAACAGGAAGTATTTATTTCTCAAGAACAACTTGAGAAAAAACCAAGATTCTTTAAAAATAGAAGAGCTGATTTCTTCATGATAATTGATGAAAGTGGTTTGCCAATATCTAGTGCAGGGGAATTACCTTCTGGTTTTGATCTTTCATTAGCTTCTGGATTTTTTGTAGCTTTGACCACTTTTAGCAGCGAAGTCTTCTCAATAAATAATGATATGGAATACATGATTTCATGTGATTCATCCATAATATTCCTACGTTTTAAAACATATCATTTCATTGCTGTCATAAGAAATTCAAACAGAACCGTTCTAAAAAGAATTAGAAAAAAAATTGAAAAATTTGCTTACCAATTTCACATTAATTATGAAGGTTCATTCAATGAAAATGTAGTATTTACTATAGATGAAAATGAATTAGAACCTTTTCTTAGGAAATTTTCGTTTGTTAAAGGATATTAATATATTTTTTAAAACTTTAACAATATGAGATGCTCTTTTATAAAACCATGTTCTAAGTATATATTTCGCCAATATTGCACACGGTAACTCCTCTGTCATCGGTACCAAACTTGCTTTG
>CAZJUB010000076.1:0-12478 GCA_964549075.1 uncultured archaeon
TTGATGCTTTGAAGAAAAAGAAATGGTGGCAAAAAGGAGATATCGATATGGATAGGGTTTTCCATAATGCTGAGTGGGTGAATATGGTTGAAGAAAATGAAGCTTACCACAAAGCTAAAACTGATTCAAGGATTTCTATGATTCTTTCAATTCTCAGCATAGCTATTCCAATCTTTTTCGCATTTTCTCTAATAACACTTCCAATGTCCATTAAAGCAAGAAAGAGAGAAGAAGCTAATAGAAAAAACACAATTGCTTTGGTGTTTTCAATAATTGGTACAGTAATAACAGTTACATTCTTCGTTTTTGCCTTTGCTTTTACTCCTACTGGTTTAGGGTTTGCTCTTTAATACAGCACCTAATTTTTTCCTTTTTTTAGAAAAAGAAAATCAATAGTTTAGCATTTCACATGTGATTCAAGAAAACATAAAATTGCTATAAGAAGTATGTGGTGGGGCAGGGCGGACTTTCAGTTGTTTACTCGCAAGTAAACAAAATTTGAACCGCCGACTTCCTCCACGTCAAGGAGGTATCATAGCCAGGCTAGATCACTGCCCCTTTTACCGATAGGCTATATGCCATCTTTTTCTTTAATGATTTCTTTAAATATTTTTTGTTATCATGCTATTATTTTATTCCATTTGATTTAACTTCAAGATTCAACAATTGGTTTTTCATTCCAATTATTAAGATAGATGCTATTTGTCTCTGTAGAGTTCTGTTAGACCTCTTTTCGTTTAGAATCTGTTAAAACATTCGAAAATTTCCGACTCAAACATAGATTCTTTGTTGTATTTTAATAATAAATATCACTAGACAACATTTATAAAAACTTCAACTGTCTTTCTATCAAAGAATAGATTATACTATTCATTCCACTCGAGTGATAATTATGGATAAAAGTGTAGCAATTTCTCTTAAAATTGTTGGATTTCTCCTAATCTTTATCGCAGCTTTTGTACCTTTGTATGGTCTTGATTTTAATTCAACATCAGCAGAACCAGAACCTATTGTATTAGTGGACACACAAGTTATAGCTTATGATTTAACTGCAGTCTATTATGATAGTGGCTATGCCTATGTTTTGACAGCTGATGCTGGGATGATAGTAATAAACGCAACCGACCCGATGGCATTAGATTCAATAGGTATCTACAGTATAACTGGGAGTGCTAATGGTATATTCGTGGATAATGATGTTGCTTATATTGCAGACACCGATACAGGGTTAGAAACTGTAAATGTATCAGATCCAACGACACCAACAAGTTTAGGAGCTTATAGCATCGCAGGCGGTGCAAATAATGTATATGTTGCAAATAATTATGCATATCTTGTAGATTCAACAGTAGGATTACAAATTATAAACGTAAGCACACCAGCAACACCAACATTTGAAGGAGAGTATAGTATCTCTGGTGAGGTTAATAGTGTGGTGGTTAAGGATAATGTTGCTTATGTAGTAGACTCTACAGTTGGGTTATACATTCTAAATGTAACTGATCCAACAGATCCAACTTTAATTGGAACATATGAAGCTGGTAATTCAGTCTATGATGTCGATGTCAGAGGTAACTACGCCTACATTGTAGGAGAGAATATTGGCTTACAATCCATCAATATGACTAATCCAAGTACTCCTTTGCTAGCAGGTAATTATCAATTATCTGGAATAGTGAATGGGGTCGATATAGATGATAAATATGCTTATATTGTCGATTCCAGTTATGGAATGCATATTATTTCAATTATTGATCCAACAAACCTTTTTCAAGTAGGATCTTTTGAAACTCCAACAGAATCAGTAGCTCTTTTCATTAAAGATGGATATGCATATGTTGTTGAAAATGGAACCGGTTTGGAAGTTTATAGTGTAAGACCTCGTCTTTACAAAAGCAGTTTTGGAAATCTTGTTGAAATATACAGTTTCAGTCTTGATTATAAACTCATAACTTATGATAATGTCAACAATATCACATTATCACGTTATCAACAAGCAGAAACCCCAAGCGCTGTAATAATATTAGCCGCAGCAATTTGGTTCTCGATTCTCTTCGCCCTTATGGCTATAGTGCTAGGACAAGTTTTCCAGAGTGGGGATTTGAAATCAAGAGGTATAATTGCTGATATCTCAGGTGGTGTGCTTTTGCTAGTATCTCTAATAGCTGCTGTATTAGCCATGAACCGGGCAATGATAATTGCGGCTCAAAGATATTCAGCAACAATCACGGGACAGACTGCTCTTACGCTAAACCCTATAACATTCAATCCAAATGATTCTCATCCGGCTTATTTCGATATAGCATTATCTGGAAGTATTGAACCTGGTTTCTACTTATTTGTAATTGGTATCTTTCTGATGCTTACAGGTATTTTCTTACCAGTCGATTGGCAAAAGCCAACAGGATCTAAAATGAGTAGGAGAATGGGACAGACAGGAGTAATTAAATGGATCAAGAATGTAGCTTCGTTAAGATTAACGACATATGTTACAAGAAGACTATTGACTCTTATTCCGCTATTCATAGCAATATGTATTATGACGTTTGTAATGGTAAGTGGAATGGGTGACCCAGTAGCCCTTCTTCTATTAGGAAAACAAAGAGTAACAGAACAGGACAGAATAAACCTTACGCGTAAATTGGGATTAGATCAACCGATCTATGTTCAGTTTGTAGTTTGGTTCTATAATTTACTTCATGGTGATATGGGTACCAGTTTCCAATCAGGTCAATCTATCAACGATTTGATTGGTGGACTAGTTTGGGAAACTTTGAAGTTACAACTAGCATCATTTGTTTTTGCTTTATTAATAGCAATTCCATTAGGAGTTTTAGCCGCTAAAAATCAAAACACATGGATTGATTCAGCTGCTAGTGCATTTGCACTGTTAGGCCTTTCAATGCCAATATTTGTTTTTGGATTACTGTTAATATACATATTCAGCGGTTACGGATTAGGATGGTTCCCAGCTGCAAAAGCTCATAGAGTACCGACCCCCACCCCAGTATTTAGTAATACGAACTGGAGCTTATTCTGGGGAGGTAACTTTTCAACGTGGTGGGCAAATATATCTGATAGGTTATTGGATTCAATCATGCACATGGTTTTGCCAACTATTGCACTAACCTTTGCATCTATCGCTCTCTATACTAGGTTAGTGAGATCAACCATGCTAGAAGTACTTAGACAAGATTATATCCTATCAGCCAGAGCTAATGGTCTTTCAGAAAGAGCTATTACTTGGAGGCATGCTTTCAGGAATGTTCTCATACCTGTAGTTACCTATGTTGGACTATTTTTAGCTTCAGCTCTTGCAGGAGCTCCAATTACAGAAACACTCTTCTCTTGGCCTGGACTTGGATTTAAATATGTGAGTGCAGTAAATCTACTCGACTTTCCGATGATATTGGGGACGACGGCATTGTTAACGATACTGATATTATTAGGTAATTTAATAACAGATATAGCTTATGTTGCTGTTGACCCTCGAATAGAACTATAACATGGAGAATGAAAAATGCAAAAAGTACAAGATACAGTAAAAATTACTTTCGCACAGAGACTAGATGAATATTTAGTAGAACATAGATTGCCTAAATCAATGTCTTGGGCCGGAACACTAGCAATATTATGGAAACATTATTACCTAAATTTTGCTGTAGAATTCCTAGTAATAGTGATTGGTCTTGGTGTTATAGTACCAGCTTTTGGTGTTTCTGTTCAAAACGTAGGATTTGGTTCATTTACAGGTTTGGGAGTCTATATCCTATTTGTAGTGGTGTTAGCACTGATTTGGGTAGGGGTTAAATTTGCTTGGAGCTATTACCGGAAATCAACAGCAAAGAAAGAAGTCATTATAGCAAAAGATGGAACTTTGAGAGAGAGAAGCCCTTCTCAATGGTCATTAGTTTGGAGAAGATATAAGAAAAACAAAGTAGCAACACTTTCTGGTATATTAGTCATTGCTATCACAATTCTAGCTATCGCTTATCCAATTCTGATGCCTTTCAGTCCAGTGATGACTGAACCACTTTTTGATGCATGGAATGGTGGAGGTTCGCTCTCTAATCCTAATCTGAAATATCCAGGAGGTACTGATATACTAGGAAGAGATGAATTCTCAAGGCTTTTAGCAGGAAGTGAAGTTTCCTTGACAGTCGGAGTTTTTTCATCTGTATTATCGGTTCTTATTGGAGTGACACTTGGTGCTCTCGCTGGATATTATAGAGGTTGGACAGAAGAGATAATTATGAGATTAACTGATATGTTTCTAGCTTTACCATTTCTTGTTATTGCAATCCTTGCTGTTTCCTTCATTAGAAGAGGAAGATTAGTCTTTCTTAGACAGATACCACAATCCATAGTTATCATTGTAGTTCTTGGTGTTTTTGGCTGGGCAGGTCTATGCAGATTAGTGAGTGCTAACACGCGGCAAATTTACAATTTAGACTATGTAAATGCTGCAAGAGTGTTAGGTGCAAGCAATAAACGTATCATTATGGTACACATTCTGCCAAACATTTTAGCTCCAATTATCGTTATTGCAACAATCTCTGTAGCTGGAGGAATTCTTTCAGAAGCAGGTTTAACGTTTCTTGGTTTAGGTAGTCCAACTACAATTTCTTGGGGACAAATGGTTAACGATGCACAAACGGTGCTAAAAACGAATCCCGAATTAGCATTACTCCCAGGTTTTGCTATATTCTTTGTGGTATTGGCCTTTAACTTACTAGGTGACGCACTAAGAGATGCATTAGATCCAAGATTAAGAGAGTGATATAAAATGACTGAAAAACCACTATTACAACTAAACGACGTATATACCTATTTCTATACAGAATCAGGAATAGTTGAAGCTTTAGATGGAGTTACCTTTAATGTAATGAAGGGAGAACCTGTAGGAATTGTCGGTGAATCAGGATGTGGAAAGACTGTAACCGCACATTCAACTTTAAGGATTCTACCTAAGAATGGAAAAACAGTTTCCGGAGAGATAATTTACAAAGGAGTTAACTTGCTTGATTTACCAGATTTACAAATGCGAAAAATCAGAGGTCAAGAAATTGCTATGATTTTCCAAGATCCAATGACAAGTCTTAATCCTATTTTTAGAGTCTCTGAACAGATGACTGAAGTAATCTCACTTCACAGAAAATGTAGTAAGAAAGAGGCATTAGAATTAGCTATTGAATCTCTTAATCAAGTAGGTATTCCTGAAGCTGAAACACGTATAACAGATTATCCACATCAATTTAGTGGAGGTATGAGACAAAGGATACTTATTGCAAGGGCGTTAGCTCTGCAACCAAGTCTACTTATCGCTGATGAGCCAACAACTGCATTGGATGTAACTATTCAAGCACAGGTTCTTGAAATCATCAAAGATATGCAACAAAAACTAGGTTTAGGAATGATGCTTATCACACATAATCTTGGTGTAGTAGCCGAAATTACTAAAAGAGTACACATATTCTATGGTGGTCGTGTTGTTGAATCAGGATACACTGAAGACATATTTGTTAATCCAAAACACCCTTATACTTTTGCTCTTTTTGAAAGTATTCCAAGCTTAGAAAAAGATAAAACTCGTTTAGAAACTATTCCTGGGAATGTGCCTAGACTTATCAATCCTCCAAAGGGATGCCGTTTCCATCCAAGATGTAAATATGCAACAGAAGTTTGTTCTCGTATTCGTCCTCCCGAACACACATTTGGAAGAGGACGTAGAGTAGCATGCCATCACTTTGAAGAATTAGATTTGCATATAGGTGAAGAAGCTTTACGAGAACGTACAATTGTACAGGAGGAAACCTAAGATGTCATCAACATTCGAAGAATATGAAAGAGTTGATTTATTCTCTAAATGGGATGCAAAAACTCAACCAATTATTACCATTAACAACATGAAAAAATGGTTCCCAGTTAGTCAACAATCTATACTTTTCTCTCGAGTTGTTGCTCATATCAAGGCTGTAGATGGTGTAAATCTTTTTTTGAATAAAGGTGAAACACTAGGTCTTGTAGGAGAATCAGGCTGTGGTAAGAGTACAACTGCAAAAGTGACTGTAAAACTTGAAGAACCAACTGAAGGTTCTGTTTATTTCAAAGGGATAGATATCTTCCAACCTATGAATAGAGAAGAAGAACTTGCAGTTAAGAGACAACTCCAGATGGTATTCCAAGATCCTTACTCCAGTTTGAATCCAAGAAGAATGGTTCTTGATTTAATCAAAGAACCTTTTGACATACACTTTCCAGATATGCTATATGAAGAGAAAGAAGCAAGAGTTCTAGAAATTCTCGCTAAGGTAGGATTAGAAGATTATCACGCTCTGAGATATCCTCATGAGTTTAGTGGAGGACAAAGGCAAAGATTAGGAATTGCCAGAGCATTAGCTATTCATCCAGAAGTTATTCTGTTAGATGAGCCTGTATCTGCTTTAGATGTTTCTGTTCAGGCTCAAATCTTAAACCTGCTACATGATTTACAGAAAGACTTCAATTTAACATACATGTTTATAGCACATGATTTGAGTGTTATCAAACATGTCTCAGATAGAGTAGCTGTGATGTATCTCGGAAAAATTATGGAAATGTCCCCAACGGGGAAGCTGTTCAGAAAGACAGCGCATCCTTATTCAGTATCATTACTTTCTGCAATTCCTCGTCCCGATCCTCGAATAAAAATGGATCGTATCATTCTGGAAGGAGATGTTCCGAGTCCAATTAATCCACCTTCAGGTTGTCCATTCCATCCAAGGTGTTATAAAGCACAAGAGATTTGCTCCAAAGTTACTCCTGATCTTGAGGAGATAGAGTCAAATCACTACTCTGCTTGCCATTTTCCAGAGATTTAATTTTTTTCTCTCTTTTCTTTCTTATTTTCTTTATTTCTTGATAAATGCAGATGTTTTTATTTTAGAAATTTAAGATTGCCTTATGCATGGTTCTAAATACTTCAAGAAACGCTCATACACTTTCAGAGCTTTTCTTAGAGATAATCTTCAGATGTTTAAGAACAGATCAGAAATTAAACAAATGAAGAAAGCTGGTAGAGTAAACCCTCAATTTGAAAAGAGGATAATGCTAGCAGTTACTGCTGTTAATGGTTGTCGATATTGTGAATGGGGGCACACTCAATCAGCTCTTAATCTTGGTTGTAGTGAAGAAGAAATTAAACATATTATGATACATGATTTTGGTTCATGTGATCCAGATGAAGTTATAGGATTGGCTTATGCACAACATTATGCAGAAACAGGGGGGAATCCTTCCTCAGAAAATTGGGAAAGATTAATGGAATATTATGGAGAAGAAAAAGCCAAAGATATCCAACTTGTTATAGAAATGATCACGATGGGTAATCTACTGGGTAACACTCTAGATGCCTTTGAGAGCAGATTAAAAGGAGTTCCTCCTGAAAAAGGATCTTTTCTTTTTGAATTATTTATTTACAGTCTTGCACTTCCTTTTGTGTTAATTTTCAATAAAAAATACACTAAATGGAAGATGTCTAGTAACCCTCATCCAAGTTAACAATATTGATGAAATCTTTTCTACCTTCAGCAAATCTGATTATATTTTCTATCTGTTCATCCCATCGCTTTAAATCATTCATGGGTGATGCTCCTCTGTGAGGAGAGAGAACTACATTATCTAATTCATGAAAAGGGTACATTGAAGGAAATCTTCTACCTTGTTCATCTTCTTCAGGTTGATAATTATACCAAACATCGATGGCAGCACCTTTAATTCTATTTTCTTTTAAAGCCAGATACAAACTCCTTTCATCAATTATAGGACCTCTGCCAATATTAACAAGCAAACCTTCTTTTCCAAGTAATTGCAATTCTTTGTCTTTGATTAAACCTTCAGTTTTAGATGTCAAGGGGACAGCAACAATCAAAATATCAATTTCCGTGAGAAATTCGTGGAGTTCTTCGATGGTGTATTTTGTAACAGAAGTTGGAAAAGAATTGGGTTCTTTACTCCAATCTCTCTTTAAAATCGAGAATTCAACATCAAAACCAGACAAGAATTTGTGTACAAGATGATTTACAGCTCCATAACCCAGAAAACCTACCTTTTGTCCTCTTAAAGGAATAGATTGGGCAAAGGAATCACCTCTTCTCCAATAGCCTTGAACCATCCAATTGTGATGAGGTATGACTTTATTCATTAATGCGAGAAGAATTGCTACAACATGTTGTGCAGTAAAGTAGGAATTTCCATGACCATTAACTAAGATTAATTCTCTATCTTCTGCTAACTCGTTGAATATAGGTATCAGATGTTGTACTCCAGCACCTGGATTGATGAAAAGTTTAGTGTTCTTAGCTGTTTCAAGTAATTCTTTTGTTGGTCTCCAACCCATAATAATATCTGCTTCAGGAGCTAATCTCATCAGAGTTTCTTGTTCGAGATCTGGTGGAATGATCAAGGTGATTTGAGGATAGTCTAACAAACCTTTTTCTAAATAGTTCTGGAGTCTCTCATTTGGTTTCCATATACAAAGAACATTGACATCTTTATTATTCATTAATTAGAAGAAAATGCAGGAAATAATAATCTTTACTCTTATAACTGTTTTTGTGAATTATCTGATGTTAAACAAAAAATGAGGTAGTAAAATGTCAAAAATAAAAATAACTGTTATTAAAAAATATAGTCCCAAGGATATTTTAGGACATGAATTTATACGACCAGACGGTAAATCGATACCTATTTGTTCGTTTGATATAGGAGAAGAATTTATTGTTGATGAAACAGGAGATATGCCAGAAGGATTTTGTCATCATGCTTGGTTTGGATTGTACAAAAATGTCCAAGTGTTGAAATATGGGGGAGGATTTCCTGATTGGACAGGAGAAGATAACATCTATAATGCATGTCCAGATGGATTAAGACCTGTTATCTTCAAGCTAGAAAGAATAACAGAATGAAACCAACAAAATACAATATACAAGAAATAGACCAGTTATTTTCGTTATTAACGTAAGAAACTTTTAAACCTACTAAGAATCAAAACCTAATTGATGATGTTTAATAAAGATTTAATTGAGCAGATTAGAGCTGCTTTTCCACGAGCTGAAACAGATTTCAAAGGAAGAAAACGTGCGTTTTTTGACAATGGAACCGCAACTCTTGTTGTGGATAAAGCTGCGGAAGCAGAAGCAAAGGCACGAATTGACTGTAGTGCAAATGTTGGAGCTATTTTCGATGAATCTAAACAAGCTGAAACTGTTATTCAAAAAGGAAGACAAGCTGTAGCTGATTTTCTAAACGCTTCATCTCCTTCAACAATTGTTACAGGCGAATCTGCAACATCTTTAATGTTTAACTTAAGCTATGCTATTGGCAAGGATCTATCTGGCAAGGAAAATGTTGTAACTACTGATTATGAGCACTATACTAACGTCAGCCCTTGGGTTGAATTAGAAAAAAGAGGGAAAATAACAAACCTTCGACATACTCGTTTGAATATGAATGAAGGTACTCTTGATCTTGATCATTTACAAGAATTGATTGATTCTAAAACAAAAGTTGTAACTATAACAGCCGCTTCTAACATGCTTGGAACAAAAGCGCCATTAAAGGAAATTGGAAAATTAACAAAAGAAGTTGGAGCATATTTTGTAGTTGATGCTGTGCACCATATTGCACACGGTCCTACAGATGTACAAACTATAGATTGTGATTTTCTAGTCTTTTCAGGATACAAACTCTTCAGTTCTCATGGGAGTTATCTTTATGGAAAACAAGAACATCTTGAAGATCTCAAACCTTTCAAAGTTAAACCAGCAACTAATATTCCTCCAGGAAAATTTGAGTGGGGAACAAGAAACCAAGCTACATTTGCAGCAATTAGTGGGGTAATGGAACATTTTCATTGGCTTTCCAAGAAAATTAATCCTGGCAATAGTAAAATGGATAAAAAGAATTCCCTTAAAATTGCAATGGAAGCTATAGAGGAATATGAAAAAGGTTTCTCAAAAGCCATATTAGAGGGAATAGATGATATTCCAGGTTTACTTGAGATGCCTGCTGTAACAATTTTTGGTTTGAAAGATGTAAATCGTATAGATGAAAGAGATCCTACATTCTCTATTGAAGTGGATAATGTTTCTGGTGAAGAATTGGCTAAACGATTGTGGAAAGAAGCAGGTATAGCAGCTCGTGCAGGTCACTTCTATTCTTATGCACAAGATGTGTATGAAAAACCTAAAGTCTATAGAATCAGTTTAGTTCATTATAATACACAAAAGGAAATCAAAACATTCCTTAAAGCATTGAATGATATTGTTACAAAGAAATAAAAAGAAATGGCGCCACTCGTAGGACTCGAACCTACGACCTATCGGTTTTTGCAACCAATAGAAGCTCTAAAGGCCTTAACAGCCGATTGCTCTACCGAACTAAGCTAGAGTGGCATAACATTAACTGCAGTGCTTTTTCTTTCTTTTTCTTTTTAAACCTTTTTTTCTATTCTCTTATTTGATAGGATTTTTTTTAACTGAAGAAGCATAATAAAACTAATAACCACAATTCAATCTTTTAATAAAGGATAGGATAGGATTTTATCTCTTTTAGGCCTTTTACTGCTCAATTTGCAAGAACTTCCACCAGAGAACCCTTTAACTTATTGAGACAGAGCATAGTAAATAGGCCCGGGGTCTATAATATTTTTTTTTATTTGTTAATAATATCTCTATTTCCAAAATTTTGTTGAATCCCTAATTTTTTAAGAAAGCTCACATTAAGTTCTAGTTGAAAAATAACTGTAATCATACAGTATTAATTTGAAGTGATCATGAATGAAAGAAGTAGATGGCAAAGTTGCACTTGTGACTGGTGCAGCATTAGGAATCGGCAAAGAAATAGCATTAACTTTAGCTGAATCTGGTGCCAAAATTATTATTGCTGATATTAAAAAGAATGATCTTGAACAAACTTTAACTGAGATTGAAAAACTTGGTGCAGAAGGTTTAGCTGTAATCTGTGATGTTTCCAAAACAGAAGATATAGATAAACTTGTAGAAAAAGCTTTGAACAAGTATGAAAGAATTGATATTCTTGTAAATAATGCTGGCATTTACCCCTATAACGCTTTTGTCGATATGTCAGTTGAAGACTGGAATAAAGTCATAGATATTAATCTTAGAGGCGTTTATTATTTGACCAAGTCCATAGTTCCCACAATGATAAAGCAGAAATATGGAAAAATCGTAAATATAGCCTCTATTGCTGGAACAACAGTTGGATATGAACAACTAGTTCATTACTCTGCTAGTAAAGCTGGAATAGGTGGTTTCACTAAAGCTCTAGCTATGGAGATGGCTAAATACAAAATTAATGTTAATGCTATTTCTCCTGGAGCAATTAAAACACATGGAACAAGTGGTGTGACTAAAGAGCAAGAAGAGCAGGTTAAAATGATAATACCATTGAATAGATGGGGAGAACCTAAAGATATAGCTAATGCTGTACTATTCTTAGCAAGTGATAAATCAAGTTTCATAACAGGACAAAATATCGTAGTAGATGGAGGACAAACAACTCGCCCTTGATAACACCAAAAATCAAATTATTTTCATTTTTTTTACAAATACTTGAACTAAAATATAACTAGCTTATCATTAATCTAGCTGAAATATTAAAGTAGTTACAATCAAAATACTTTTTATTGGAATATGCTCAAAACTCCTTACTGAATATCGCCTCGGTAACTCAGTGGTAGAGTGATTGACTTGTAATCAATTAGTCGGGGGTTCAATTCCCCTCCGAGGCTCCATTGTTTTTATTTATTTGTTCTTCAAGAAAGAATAAGAAGGTGTTTTTCAAAGAAAACTTATGAGTAAAAAACAACCGGAAATTTTCAAACTAGAGAAATCAACTGAGCTCTCCCCTCAGGTTGCTACTTGGTATGGAATTATGGTGAAGGCAAGAGAATATTTGATAGAGATTGTTGAAGGTCTAGAAAAAGAAGCTTTAGATTTTACTCCTCATGATAGGAAAATAGAAACAATTGGAACGCTTTTAATGCATATTGCTGCAGTTGAATGGAGCTGGATTTTCGAGGATATTGATGGGAAAGAGATGGACTTTGAAAGATTCAAATATGGTTTTTCACTTAGACCAAGTCTCAATATTCCACAGATCAAAGACAAATCCAAACAATTCTACTTAGATGAGCTCAAAGATGTAAGAGAACATGTGTATAAGAGATTGTGTCAGTTAAAAGATGAAGAGCTTGAAACTATAGTCGGTACTGAAGAGGAGAAATATACTATTGAATGGATTCTGTTCCATATTGCTGAGCATGAAATGATGCATATTGGACAGATATTACTTCTTAGGAGAATGTTCAGGCCACATTCTCAAAGTTAAATTTTTAATAATGTAACTCAAAACAAAACTATCATGATTTCTTTTGATGATTTTGAAAGAGTTGACATAAGAGTGGGTAAAATTGTTA
>CAZJUB010000077.1:0-12273 GCA_964549075.1 uncultured archaeon
AACTTTACTAAACTTTAATCAGTAAAAGTTAAAGAGTTTTTTTAGAATTTTATAGGCAAAAGATGTTACTCCATAACCTTTCTTACCCATATTTCTGTTGATTAATTTTCCAACTTGATTAAACATTCCTCGAAATTTATGAGCGAATATTGTGTCAAGCATTTTCATGTCATTAAATGAATCTGGGGGAAAATTTGGACCTGGTGTAAGGAAGAAACCTGTTGTGTTCAGCTTTTGATTGTTTTTGAAGAGCTTAACAAGTTTATCTGCTCCTCTCTCAGGATTTATTCTGATGTTTGAGTAAGAAACTGGTGGTTGAATCTCTAATTCTGAAGATTGAAAAGCAATTGCTGAACAACCTTGAGTTGTTGGAGTATCGTTTGAGGTAGCAATTGCAGGAAATGTACCTCCAATAATATTATCAGTACCACTTTCTTCACATAATTTTGTTATTGCTTCTTCATAATTTTTCTTTTCTCTATAATTAGGAGTGTATGCGACAATAATGAAGTCTGGAGTGCCATTGATGTCTCCAATAACATCATTGATTATGTGTTTAGTTGCAGTATGGATGGATCTGTGACTTGTTGTTCCTGCTACAATCTGCATAAAAATTCCTCATAGATAATTCGCAATTAAGAGAGCTTTTCTCTTGGATTCTATTGATAATAAACTTAGATTTGCATTTTTACTACTAATTGTTGTTAATATGGTTATATTGTTCACAACATAAAAAATTACACAGAACTCACTTAATTCATAAGTAACCTTCTTAAGATTACTTGATTTCATTTCTAATGAGACTTTGTCGACATTAGCTTTGCACCATTGAATTGTTCTTAGTAACTTATGGGAATATTCTTCCTTAAATGAAGAATCGACAACATTACCATCAATACGAAATAAAATTGATGCTTCTACTTCTTCAAGATGAGTTAAATCTTGTAACTCGGAATTTATTCCCAGTTTTGAACTCATTTTCTGACCTCTTGCAAAACGTGTTTGTCTGTTAGGACTTCAACTAGTTCCATATTTTGTCTTGTATCTCTTTTCTCTCTTTCACCTAGAAGATTCTTTGCAATTTGAGCTATGATTCGTTTTTTTGGATCCTTGTCCTGGGAAAGTTCTTTCACTTTCTTCATAAGTTCCTGATATCGAATATCATATACCATGGGATCAACTTCAACAGTCTCAACAGAACTAGTATCAATGACAATACCAGGTCCATTAACAAAATTTAACGGATAAATTCCTTCATGATGTGGAGTTTTACGAGATTTGATAATCTTACATGTACGATTGTATTTTCCTCCTAAACCTAGATTTTGGATATGGATAACACTGTCTGACAAGTAGATAGGAACTCTAGTTTCTGTAGCTCCAATGTCTGTTTGACCAAATGCATTAGGTTCTTCAATAGTTTGTAGAACGGTTCCTAAAGAACTCAGATGTTGGTATATTTTAGTTAATACTTTTCGTTGTTCTTTTTCAGAGGGAAACTCCCAAAGAATTGGAGTTAAAGGGTCTAAAACTATTCTTGTGTGTTTTATATTCCTGTGTTTAAGCTTCTGAGCTAAAGCAGGAAGAATATTTGTCATAAATTCAACAATCTTCTCACTTTCTACTAAGTGGATTAAATCTTCTGCATCATTTGTTAGACTTCTAATGTCTATACCTAGAGCTTCTGCTTCACCAATTAACTTAGATGGTGTTTCTTCGAAAGAAAGATACAGAGTATGATCTCCGTTCAGTAAACCTTGATATAAATAAGCTAAGGCAAATGTGGTCTTTCCAGTTCCACTACAGCCAACTATTGAGTTAACTGAATTCTTAATTATTCCACCTTGTAAGAGAACGTCAATACCCTCTATTCCAGAGGAAATTCTTTCGGTGTTAATCATTGACATCTATATTTATATCCGAACAAGCTAAATAAACTCCACAATTTCTATCTTCTGCTTAAATGTATATATAATAGAGATTCTCTGGAGAATTGCACTGTTTCTAAAAGCAGAAGAGAACTTTTATAAGAGATTTGAATCATCTTTCTTCGAGTACTATGAATTCATTCTTTCAGAAAATTAAATCTATCTTTATTTCAGAAGAAAAAAGATTCAATTCTACATTATTGGAAGAGCTAGAAATAAAAAATTTCATTAATATCAGAAAACTTGATTCTCAATTAAGTTTAGAAAAACGTTATGTTTGTATTAGAAAACTTCAGAATTCAGGAAAGATATCTGGAGTCTTTCTCTCAGATAAATCGTTTTTTTTCTCAATTTCAGATGAAGAACTAAGTGAAATTAGAAATTCTTTAAAGAAACAAGGACAAGTTGAATTATCTCCTCTCAAAGATCGATGGTCAATCAATGAAAAAACTTTAGTCCCCTTCCTAATGCACCTAGAAAATGGTCTTATAGGTAATAACAAATTTTACTCTTTCACATTTCTTCAGAGGGAATTTGTTACTGTTCTCAAGAACGTTGAGGAATATAATTTAGAGGAGTTACAAAAAACTTACGGATTTAAACTAGAAGATATTTTAAATTTAGTTGGAAAGATAGTTGATGAGAAAGAACTTGATGGAGTTGTACAAAAAAAATACTTATACACTGGATTTAAACAGTTCGAAGAGATTGTCTCGGAATTTATCGAAGATAATTTCGAAGATTCTTTAGAAATGACCTTTGATTTCATATCAGATAAGTTAGAAATTTCTGAAAAAGATGCAGAAAGATTTTTGGTAAATTATGTGGAAAATAATCCACACAAATTAATTGTATATCCTCTAGAAAAGAAAATCAAATTTAAAGGATAATGTTTTATTAGAGGATTCTTTTTTGTTATTCTCTTTCTCTTCATATTTTTTGATGTTATTCTGTGTCGAAATCTTTAAAATAGTATGTTCTATCTCGAATTTTAGATAAAGATGGTCAGAAAGTTACCGTGGTTATTCCCAGGAATAAGAAGACCCAGTTTCAGTTTACATCAAGTGTCTATAAGAATTCCCACACGTATTCCTATAAGCGTTCTATATGTTATAATATATGGAATCATATTTTATATATTCGCAGGTGGAGCTTATATGTTAGTAAATAAGGATAATTTGATTAGTATTGGTCAAAATGCAGGCAATCCTCAATTTATAGCTCCTAATGTACATTTACAATATCTCATTGAAGGAATAGTAGCAGGCTTTATCTTTGCATTTGCTGCGCTAAGTCTTTATCTCTTTGATCATGCTACACGATATGCCTTCGATGTAAGTAGCGCACAAAAAATCGAATTAATCGCAACAATACTTATCATTATATGGTATGTAGCCATTCTCCTATTATTCAGGGCGAAAACGACAACAGGATAGATTATTTTTTTATAACCTCTATTCCTTTTTCATTTATTGTATAGTACTCCTCTTCGTCTTCAACTGATGCCTTCCATAGTCTTTTATTTATGTGGATTAACATAATTTCATTATCTATATAGTTCTTGATAGAAGATCCTGCAACTGGACGAAAAGATTTTTCATTCTCTTTAAATGGAGTTACTTGATTTGTAATAATTATGGGTATATTATATTCTCTGTTTAACATCTGTAAGAATGCTAATTGTAGAGTTATTAATTTATGTGATTCTTTTTCTATTTTACTCAATCTAAAATGATCTGTTATTCCATTTATAGCTATGAAGGTAAAATCAGTTTTTCCAAGAAAATTCTGAATCTTCATTACTGTTCTTATTTGTTGTTTCTCATTAAGTAAACTAATAATTCTTATTTTTGCTAAATCGACTTCTGAATCTATCAAAATCTCTCGCAGTCTTTGAGCACTAAAGTTTACCTCACAGTCTAAAATCAAAGCTTTATTCTCTTTTTTCAATCCTTTACAAGTCTGGTAGAGCATAGTAGTTTTTCCTGAATTCGGAGGACCTGCTATGTGTGTGATTCCTATCGGTACAATTGATTTTTCAAGAAAATCTAGGAGCATTATAATAACACCAATTTCGATTGTTTAATTATATTTTTATCAGTATTTTAATTCTTTTGCGAAAATAACCTGATTTATTGCTCTTTGCGTTATTTTTAAACTAGAATCAAATATAATAAAAGAGAAAAACCAACTATACCTAAACCTTGCATTATTTTTTTAGAATGAAATCTTAGATTTCTATCCATTACCACTTTACAAAGTTTTTCAGTTGTAAACATTAATCCAATTATGAGACTGATTTTGGATATGTACAAGAATATTAAATACATCACATCTAAAAAGAACTGAAGTGCGCTTCCACCTATATCGAATGTCATTAATCTCAATATCATTGTATGATTATATGTTAAATACCCCACAAAAAAGGTTATATGAACAAGATTTTTTTCTTTTAATTTCTTTCCATTATGCAGATTTTTGGCATTTTTCCTTTATGTTTGTTTTTTTCCATAAGAGCTCTTATTCTATCTACTTGTGCTGGCTTTAATCCTAAATCTATTGCTAACTTTCCTTCATCTATATTGTTCTCTATTCCAAGTAAGAATTTGTCTAATTTTTCATAGGATGCTCCTATTTCATTCTCATCAGTTTGATTAACCCATAAACCAGCTGTTGGAGGTTTTTCAATTATTTTTTTATTTATACCCAACTCTTTACAAATCTGATATAATTCGGTTTTGTAAAGATCACCTATCGGCCACATATCAGCAGCTAAATCACCATATTTTGTACCATATCCAATAGCGAGTTCGGACTTATTTGATGTACCTATGACTAATTTGTGTTCGAGATTTGCAATTGTATAGAGAAAAACTGCCCTTAATCTAGCTTTCAGGTTTCCTTTAGCTATTCTATCTTTATTAATTTGCGGTAAAATTTCTGATATTTCAATAAGAGGTTTTGATATTTCTACTATTCTCAGCTCAATACCAAGTTGCTGGGCAATTAGTTTAGCATCTTCAGTGTGATGAGAATCCATCTCTTTTTCTGGGAGATGCACCAAAGTAACATTTTCTTTTCCAATAGCTAAAGTTGTAAGAAATGCCACGGCAGCTGAGTCAATACCCCCACTAAGGCCTATTACGGCGCCTTGAACACTAGCTTTTTCTATTTCTTCTTTAATAGAAGTAACTATTTCTTTGATTGCTTTTTTTTCATCTTTAATAAATGAAACCATTTTTGGTCGAATACTTTTTCTAAAATAGATTTAATAATCTTCTTCTTTGAGTAAAAACTCTATGGGAGGTGGAGCCTCGAAGGGGATTTGAACCCCTGACCTCTGCCTTACCAAGGAAGCGCTCAACCAGCTAAGCTATCGAGGCAAATCAAATGAATTTTTCTGAGATGTTTTTTAAAGATTATGATTTTAATTATGTAATTACTTAGCATTTTGTAGAGCAAAATAATTTAGAATTATTGATTTTAAATTATATTCTTATAGGATTTAATTTGATTTTTACTAAATAATTCTCGAATTACCTATCTATTGCTGAAAAATCCACAAAGGGCGAAAAGTCTAAATATACTTTCTTTAAATTCCTAACAAATTGCATGAATTGGGATAATATGAAAAACCATACAGTAGTATTAATTTTAATTAGTATGCTAGCTTTAACAAGTGTTCGACCTATATATTCAGCTACAGAGCCAATTGTTGAAAAAAAGGTTCTAGATTATGTTATTCTCTATGATGAGTCTCATGGACAATATTTCAATAGGACACTTATGACTACAGCTTTGGATTCCCTTTCTAATATTACTGTGCAAGATCCTGAAGTAGAAATTAGCATCGATATATTATTCCAAGAAAATGGTACAAAATTTAATTCAACAAATTTGCAAGGTATTGATCTATTGATCATAACCAATCCTGGGATAGACAATGATTTTACAAATGCTGAAATCAATGCTATTCTGGATTTTGTTGAACTAGGTGGTTCTTTATTCTTACTTAATAATCCTCTAACTCGAAGTGAAAATATAACTGGTCACACTGCCACTATGAACAACTTACTTTCATCAAGAAGCAATAGAATGACCTCTGCTAGATTTACATCCTGCACAGATCAAATCCACTCTCAAGTAATAATAGATGATTTCAACTCCACATATGGTAATGATTCCTACATAACAATAAATGAATACAATACAACCAAAAACATACTTACCTCACAAATTAGTTATTTCTGGCAAGAAGTTGCAATTGATAATGTTACAATATATTCAACTCCTATTACACTAGGAAATGAAAAATCAGATGATAATACTGATAACGTGGAATTAGGGAAAACTCTTTTTACTTCTTACTCTGTTGATGAAGACTATAGTATCTTCAGAAATACAGCTACTGGCTTTCTTACTTGGTTACTGAGTAAAGATTTAGGAAATTCAAGATTAATTATGTCTGGCTCTACAATCATGTTTAGTGATTATATTATCTCTGGAAATTCAACTTGGATTGAAGAGAATCAAAATCTTGATTTGTGGAAAAATCTGATTCTTTGGCTCTTAGAATATACTCCTCATCCAGTTAGAGAGCCACCAGCAATTTGGGTTTTTGAGAATTATGCGTTAGTTGTTGCAGCTCTCTCCATTGTAATCTTTGGTATTTCTATAATTATTTACAAATATCGTAACAAAAAACGATTATCAGTTAAAATACAATAAGTTCTGTTTTTCAGCTTCTAATTTCTTTTTTTCTTAAAGAGTGGTGTATAAATATTGAAGTTTCGGTATTTTATCTGATGAATGTTCAAGACGATACAGATGCTAGTTCTTATATTTCACAGTTAATTGATTCGTTACTAAGAGGTGAAATTAATCCTAGTGATTTTGGCATTGCAATTAACCACTTCTCTAAAACTATGACGAGAAATCTCTTTCGAGACAGTCTTCCTAGATTTTACTCAAATTTACGGTCGAAAAGCACCACTGTCTTCATGCGCTATTTCTTCAATGATGCTGCATACCAAGATAATGATCTATGGAAATTCGTTGATTACAAGGATTTTTGGGTACAACTCCTTAATTTTCATGATACTGTTTATACTCGTGATATGACTCTAGTTGATGTGTTAAAATTCTTTGAAGAAAATCTTTTTTTCACTAATAACCGACCTAATCTGAGTTATCTTGAGCAAAAGGTGATTGAACTGCTAGATCAACAACCTCATCTTCTAAACAAAGATTTAGCTAAAAAATTCAAAGTTTCTGAAAAAAAAATAAGTAATCTGATGGGTGAACTAAAAAATAAAGGAATCTGTTTAGGTTCTTCAGTGGATTATTTAGCTTTAGATCTCCACGAATTTTTCATCTTTGGAAATAGCAGTTTACAGGATGATAGAGCAATCTTATTAAAGAAATATGTTTTATTTCCTGGTTTTACAATTACTTATGGAGTAGCTTCTGAGAAAATTAATGGCCCCTCAATTTATACTGTATTGAACAAGAAAATCTTGTGTAACACTAAAATTCTCACTATGGGGATCTCTTTAAAAGATTGGAGTAGCCATCCTATAAGAAAACCAGAGGTGTCATTACCAGTAAAAGAACAGGAAAGAGCATCTTTCTATCTTACACCAGTAAGTAAAGATTACATACTACAATTAGTTCGAAATTGTGAAACTGATTTTAGGAGACCCAATATAAAGAAAATAGCAGATCGCTTTGATGTCTCCATTAGAACATTATTTAGAATAAAATCGAAATTAAAGGATGGGGGTATAATTGTCCCTAGGATTATTTTGGAGAATGAAGAATTAATGTCCTTATTCCTGATATCTGAAAAAGAACTTGTTGAGTTTTACAATAAGGTTCCTTACATCGAATCCTATGAAGTACAGGATAATGAAGGTAACATTAAATGGTTAACAATTTTATCTATTTTCCCAAATGATTTCAATTTTATATATAAAAAAAACAATAAACTAGTAGACATCTTTCAAGTAATTGAAAAAACTATCCTCAATCAAATTATTCATAATGAAGAGACATTATTACAATTAAATCAAAAAATTTAAACAACGAAAAAATGGATGTTTATTATATGTCAAGTCAACGTTCACTAAAAGAAATAATAGAAATAATCTCTTCAGAAACAAATCTTGGGAAAGAAGAGATTCATAAGCGTATAAATGATAAGATGGAAGAACTTGGAGAGTTTGTAACTGAACTAGGAGCAGCTCATATCGTTGCAAGAGAGATGAGTGTTGACTTGTCTTCTGAACCACCAATTCAAGTACAATCTCAGTTGACAATTGATCAATTAACTCCTGAAATAACAAGTGTTAATGTACTTGGCAGGATTCTAAGAATCTACGATCAGTATACCTTTAAGAAAAAGGATGGTACTGATGGGATATTGCAATCAATTTTAATCGAAGATAAAACTGGTAAAGTAAGAGTCGTATTTTGGGATCAGATAGTCTCTGAGTTGCAAAACAAGAATGCTAAAGTTGGAGATCCAATCAGGATTCTAAACGGATACACAAAGCTTGGACGAGATCAATCAATAGAAGTACATTTAGGAATACGAAGTCAGGTTCAAATCCGTCCTTCCGGAATTGACGATACCCAACTTCCTGAAGCTCAGTCAACGTTTGTTAAAATAAAAGACATCAAAGAAAATGAAATTGATTTGTCCTTACATGCAAAGATAACTCAGATGGATGATTTACTAGAGTTTGAAAGATCTGATGGAACTAAAGGAAGAAAAAAAGGGCTAATTGTAGGTGATGAAACCGGAGAGATTTCCATTAATTTATGGAACGAGAAAGTTGATATTGCTGACAATTTAGCTTTAGGTGATATAATTGAAGTAGTAGGTTTGGCAGCTAAAGAGGGACTAAGAGGTTTTATAGAATTGCATTCAAGTAGATATACAAGCATCTCTAAACTTGATAATGTTGACGATATTATCGTGAAAAAAGGCTTCATAGGATCAAGTGCTGGAGTTGATTCACAATTAATAACTATAGAAAATATCACTAGTATCGGCAATCTCATTTCTACTAAAGGTATTATTGTTAATATTGTTCCTATTCATGAATTTACCAGAGATGATGGTTCTCAAGGTAAAGTTAGAAACATCTCAATTTCGGATAATTCTGGCATTATAAATGTGGTTTTATGGGATGACAAAACTCAATTGATTAAAACTGAAGACATAAATAAGCTTCTAATTATAAAAAATGGTTATACAAGAAAGGGAAGGAATGCTGATATCGAAATCCATTGTGGTAATCAAACAATTTTAGATATAAAATCCCCAGATTCTACCGATATAGAGCCACTTGAATTCGATTTTATAGATATCAAAAATATCTCTGATGATATGGAAGAAGTGCATGTACAAGGAGTGATAACTGATTTTTCAGCAGTTCAGGATATTGTTACAAAAAACAATGAAACTATTCAATTGAGGAATCTTAGAATTGAAGATCAAACTGCTTCTATCCGTATAACAAGTTGGAGAGATAATGTATCAAAACTTACAGGACTAGCTGTGGGTGATACTATAGAACTTTTCAATGCTGCGGTAAAAGAAGATACTGGTTATGGTTTAGAACTACTAATTACACGGAATACCATTGTAAAAAAATCTTCATCTAGTTCCTCTAATCCTCAAGGATTTGTCTCAAGTTTAACTGTTTCGCCTAAGGAAACCAATCTTGAAAAACTCAAGGATATTGAAGATATAGAAGAAGGTGATGAGGTTACTATACAAGCAACTGTTATTAAATTAATCGAGAAACAATTTGTGTATCCTTTGTGTCCTGAATGTAAGAAAAAGGTAAAAAAGGAAAATTCTGACTATATCTGTTCAGAACATGGAAAAGTAGATGATCCTTTAAATAGAATTCTATTTACATTTATAGCTAATGATGGTACTGGAAATATCAATGTACTTTGTGCTGGAAAATTAGCTGAAATTGTTTTAGGCGTTTCTGCTGATGATGCAGCACGAATGGTAGAGGAGAGTGAATCAGATAAAGCTCCTTACAATTATCTTAAATCAAAGAACTTCGTTAATTCAGAACTTATAATAAGTGGTAAAGTCAATAAGAATACTTATCTAGATAGCCTAGAAATAATCGCAAACTCCATTGAAACAGTGAAATACTCTGAAGCTACCAAGACAATGATAAATCAAATACATACCAATTAAGAAAGGCGGTTTTGCAATGGGTCGAAAAGCTTATTAATAAACAAGAAACTGCTTCAAACGAATAACATGGATTTCATCGCAATAAGAACTATAGCTATAATTATTATAATCGTGGCAATAATTTTTGCTCTCTTCTATCATGCTTTTAGTGTTGGTAAAGAAGAAGAAACCACATAATTCTATATTTCTAGTATCATGCCTTTCCTCTTGTTGTAGATTTTAATTCCTATTGTTAGTATTACTAAAAGCACACTAGTTGTTATAGCTACAGGAATTATAATATTCGTAAACGAATTACTATTAGAATTTCTACTGCCTACCAAATCAAAGACCAAAATACTACCTTGTAAAATATCTAAATTAGTAAAGTATGCATATAGACTTGTTACTTCTAATTTGTGTTGCTCAGTAACGTCTCTTTGATTATTTATTATAAGGCTCCAGTCATACTTGGAGGCGCTATAACTCTCATTGAAGCGATAAATAATAGAGAGATTAGTATATTGTTTTGTATCAGATGTTATTACAAAATGAACCATAATTTCGCCATCGGTTTCTTCATCAGTTACTTCTAATTCAGGTCCTTCTGTTATAACTATTAATTTGTGATCATCTGTCTCTTCGTTTGCTTGTACTTGCCAGTAAAATGAATTAGAATCCCACATTACTGGAATTCTTAAATCTGGAGTTTCTATGTATGCATCTAATATTGGAACCATTTCCTCATCAATTCTGTATGTCCATCTATCGTGACTTATTGAATAATTTATATCATACACTAAAGTTATGTTTGTTGAGATGAGAACATCATCAATACTTCTTTTCGCTCCTACAAGACTATTTTCAAATTCTATTTCAAAGTTCTCTCTACTTACTATTTGTGTTACTTTGAATAAGGTGCAAGTTATGTTTATGAATAGCTCATCTAAAGGCAATTCTATAATAAATGAATATAACCCATTTAGTTCTGTTATACCAGTTTTTTGGATGTCTTGATTTATCTCTACAGTAATGGGTGCATATCCAACGGGTTGTCCACTTGATGTAATATTGAAACTTAAAATATATTCAGCTTGATTCTTATATGGTTCATAATTAAAATCAATGACAATACTACTTTCCTCAATGGTAATATTAACTGATTTTGATATGCTTGAATGAGTTAGAGATTGTGCTGTAATAACTAGGAGATATTCGCTTTTTGTAAGATAGAACGATGAAAGGTAAATAAAGTAATCTCCATTCTGCTCAATTGCGGGGATTATCTCCCCTTCAAGATTTGCTTCAACTATTGCATTCTCTATTTCTACATATGGATCTAAAGTCTCGTAGCTTACCCTAATCTCTTTCATTGCATATTTTGGAATGTTGATTTGTTCCTCAACAGTCATCACTGCAGGTTTTCTTAGAAGGTTTATTGTATCATTTTTATACCCTATGAGGTTACCATCGAATATTAACAATGTTATATCTATTATTCCATCTGAAATATAAGGAGGAAACAAAAAAGATATGCTATCATTATTTAGTTCACAGGTTATACCTATTACCTCACCTGTATCCCAAAATATGTAGATAGAAGGATTTGATGTAGGATTTTGGAATAAAAGTGAAGCATTTAGAGTTTCAAAAATTACTGTGTTCTCATACTCTACATCCAAAATATAGTTATTTATTGCAAAATCACATTGAATAGATGTAAAAGGTTCTTGTCTAAGAAGTAAAAGTCTTTTGTAACCATTACCCAAGTCATTATCTGAAATAACATTAGCACCTATAAGGTTATCAAAATTCAGCCAAACATCCGGGTATGTTATGTTGATGTTATTAATTAACGTATTTAGATTAAGCATATTTATCGAATACAAGATTGTGGTTTGATTGTAAAACTCAATTTGCTTTGTACATGTTATTTCAACAATTCCAATTAATCTCATCGAATAGTTACCTGTAATTGTTCTAGTTGAATTATTATTCCAAAGAATATCATATTAAACTTGTGAATCTTCAACATAAATTATTGCATCAATATATACCGTCCCTGGTCCTAAAGAAACTACTTGTATGTCATTTATTACATTTATACCAGTATGGCTGAGGTATCATGGACTTCCAGGG
>CAZJUB010000078.1:0-379 GCA_964549075.1 uncultured archaeon
GGCAGAAAAAGAAATGATATGGGAGCTCATAACTAATTCAGAAGAAGGTGTGGAGTTGGATTTTCTAATAGAATCAACTAAGTTAGAAAGGTCAACAATTGAAGAGATTATCCATGAACTTCTAAATAATGGAGACATCTATGAGCCAACGGCTTTAAAATTCAAGAAAATATAAAACATTTATTCCTCAAGAAAGTGAGCATGGATAAGAGAGATAAGCTTATCTTTTAAGTCCAAACCTTCTACAGTAGCACCGATTTGTTCTACTTCATCAGCAAGTTCATTTAAACCGAGAATATATCTAATCCATAAACTAAGATCACTTGAAATAGAACCTTCTTTTTCATGTTTCTTAAATGGTTGTGTTTTAAAGTATGTT
>CAZJUB010000078.1:389-12213 GCA_964549075.1 uncultured archaeon
TTCAATACGATATGTATGAAACTCGCTTGAGAAGTAGGGAATATAGGGGAGGATTTCTGCTAATTCTCTCACAGAATTAGCCATTCCATAGATTTTTTCAGGAGAAGTAGGATCACGGAAAATAAAGGGCGGACTAATAGGCTTTACTGATTGGTTACTAAAACTGTCCATTTGTTGTTTAAGCATGTTTAACCCTTCTTCAACCAAACGATTCGAAAGGAATTTGCTAATTTTTAAGTTTTATGCTTAAAAGATTATTAAAAAACTGATTTTAAGCTAGAAAGACCGACAATTGCACAGGATTCCGACAAAATTACTTGAATTAGGATAAAGAGATTTGAGAAGATTTTTAAGATTAAGAGTACTGTTTTTGATAGACAAGTAAAACAAAATATGGTGTTAATATGGGTTTATTAAGTTTAATTGGAAACATTTTATGGATAATATTTGGAGGATTATGGACTGCTGTAGAATGGCTACTAGCAGGTGTTTTAATGTGTATAACAATTATAGGAATACCATTTGGTTTGCAAGCATTCAAAATAGGAGGTTTTGCTCTGTTCCCATTTGGGAGAGAAGTGAGGAGAGATTCTTCTTCAGCGGGAAAATTTATACTTAATGTAATATGGATAATATTCGGAGGGTTATATATAGCTATAACTCACATACTCACAGGAATTTTTCTAGCTATAACTATAATCGGAATACCATTTGCAATGCAACATTTCAAATTAGCTGGTATAGCAATTGCTCCATTTGGAACAAAAATAGTAGATGTATGAGAGGTAGAAAAAATGACTAAAGCAGTGGTAATATACAATTCAAAAGGTGGAAACACAAAGAGAGTAGCAGAAAAAATAGCGGAAGGATTGGAATCAGAAATCTATGATAATAAGAACATACCAGATTTGAGCGGATATGATTTGGTAGCTGTTGGATCTTGGATGATGATGGGAATGATCAGTTTTCCCGGTTCAAAATACCTGAAAAAATTAAGAAAAAAGGGTATTGAAGGAAAGAGAGTAGCAATGTTCTATACAGGTGGAGGACCGGAAGAAGTACATTGGAAAACAGAAAAAACAGACAACCCAAAAAAATTACATACAATAATGTTCGAGAAGATGGAAGCAATATTAACGAAAAAGACTAATGTAACGATTCTAAAAGAAAGGTATTACTGTAAGGGAGCTATAAGAATGAGGGGAGAAGTAACAGCAAATGAGGGTTGTCCAACAGACGAAGATTTAGAAAGAGCAAAAGAATTTGGAATACAATTGAAAAGTTTGCTCTAATCTAATTTTCTTTTTAATATAACTTGAAAAAAATTCTTGTAAACGTAAAAAACCTAGTAAGGTTATCAGGTTCGTAAAGAGTCTGAGTGTAACCTCTCCCCTATGGCCGGATCGAAATCCAGCGAATGGCTGTTCCCAAGTCATCTCTGAACTTAGTACAAAGCCATACGTCGAAGAGCTTAACTTTCCCGAACACCTGGAATTCCTCCAGATGCTATCTGCCCTTACTAGGCAAAACACTAAAACCTTCTTTGTTTTTTAATCTTTACTATTGGAGACTAATCGAGACTGTGTAATAATTGCATTAATTCGAAATATTTAAATTAAAAATTTGTAGGGGAGTAGATAGAACTGATTCTCTGCCACGATACTCAAGCCTGGTATGAGGATAGATTGCTAATCTATTGTCGATAGACTCCGGGGTTCAAATCCCCGTCGTGGCTCCAAATCTTATTTTTACTCTTCAAAAATCCTATCCTTTTTCTTTTGTCTAATGTTCCTAAATTCTCCAAAATCATTTTGCCATCATTTCAAAATTTATGGTAAAATTTCTTAAAAATTCTACAATTCCCAAGAAAATAAGATATGCTTAAAAACTCTTGTAGATATTTTTTGATTAACTAGCTCTGGTTTACATTCCAATTGTAGAGAAGTGGAGATTATGTCTTGTTGGTCAATAGAGAATGGTGTTTTAGATGTACTAGAACAAAAAGCTGCATTACAGATCCTTGTTAGATTATTTGAGAGGAAAAAATCTTGTAATGTCACAGCTTTGATGAGAAGCATAACTACTGGCTCTAGAGCATTCTATACTGCTTTAAACAAATTAGTAGATGCAAATCTTGTTAAAAGCATTCAAAAGTATAAAAATCAAGAAAGAAAACTAGAACTTACTAGTTTAGGGAAAGAAGTTTCAATTAAAGTTCTTGAGATAGAAGTTCTTCTTGAAAACAATAAAAAAAATAACAAAGACATAAATAAATGGAAACCGTACAAATCTTATCCATAATTAAAAATCTGTGAGATATTTAGCATGTCATCAATAATCCTCGTTTGGAGATATATTAAAGGGATGCGAAGGAAGTTGTTGTTGACATTTGTTTCAGTTATTGTTTCTTATTTAATAGTGCAAGGGATTTTTCTTTTCACTTTTAGTTACCAACAAACAGAAGTTCAAAGAGCTATAAATTCTATTGGGGGAGATATAATCATAGGATTTGACACAACTAATCCATCTTATGAATACATCAATTTAGTACTAGATAGTCTGGAAAATTATAGTTCATCTGTCAACCAAGATATTGTTGAATGGGATGGTGTTTTTGTATATTCATATGATTCAGATGGACATAAATTGTTTCTTGCGGATAATACTCTATGTAATGTACTAGCAGATGAAGTGATTTCAACTGAGGAAGTACTTATAACTAAACCTTTTGCAATAAGCGTTAATACTTCCGAAGGTTCTGATTTAAATTTGTATGGTATGAACTTTACTGTTTCCTATCTTGATTATAGTCAATATTCCAGAGTTACAAGTTTTACTGATTCTACGGTAAAAGCTCTTTTTAACATAGATGTTCTCAGAAACACTTCATTCACCCCATATCAATTTTTCGAGTTTTATTATATTGCAAAATATGATTTCTCTTTACTTAATGATTATCGTCCATCTGTTGTTAAAGAAACAACTCAGGAATTTGATTCTATAATAACCACAAATCTTGATACTCTGTCTGGTGTTAGTTCAGGAATTGGAAGAATAACGAAACTATTTGATAAGCTATCGATAATTGAAGAAGAAACCAGAGAAAAATTGGTTCTTTATTTTCTCTACTCATTGCCTATTTTAGCAGTTTGTTTGTATTTCTATTCATTAACATTGAAATCAACAAAAAAATGGTGGCAACAAGATCTGCTTCAACTGTGGCAAAAAGGATTTTCCAGGAAACAAACATTTGCTCTTCTCTTACAGATTTTTATTATATTTGATTTGGTTTTATTCTTCCTGTTTTTAGCACTGTTTGTTGCAGAATCTTCAATATTAGGTTTGTTGGTTTCAGCAGAATACTGGTTATTAATTGGTTTTTATGCTCTTCTGTTTATTCTATCTTTTCTCTTCCAAATTAGAACGACATATTTATTCTGTTTTCCACAAACAGAAAAAACCTCTATTGTGAGTTCTGAACAAGATGATTTTCAGGAAGTGATTAAATACACAAACACATCACCAAAAGTAAGGAAAAAATATCTAATTATTTGTGGAGTTTTTCTAATAATCGGTGTGTTATTACTCAACTTTGATAAAATAATATTTTGGTTGCATAATAATTTTCATATAGATTCTTTTTTTATACTCATTACTTATTTGGGTGATAGACCTTTTCCTACTTATACCGATTTTTTTTATAGAGTTTCTGGTCTCGTTATTGTGCTAATCTCTAGTGTTATTATCGTTCTTCTACTTTTAACAAAGTTTTTTCAATTAAGCAATAAAATTCTTGTCGAACGAGGGAAAAATAAGGAAGAAAGAAAGATTTCTTTAAAGATATTTAGAAGAAGTATATTTAATCATAAAACGATTGGATTTTTAATTTTCTTTCTCTTCTTTAGCACATGTTTAACATGGATATTTATCAGTTCAGTTTTAGTTGAACAACAGGATAACAGTATTGCTGATTTAGCTCTAAATCCTAAATCACTCAAATCTTTTGGACTTGATATAGCTGACATTAATAATTTAACAACAAGACCAGAAATAGAGCTATTTACAGTCATTTATAGATTTAATGGTTTTTTGAAAACAAATGAAGGGACGCTACAACTAAAAATATTAGTAATAGATCCAGCAACATTTCCTCTTTTCTTAAAAAGCAGGTTTGATACCAGCCTTTTTGAATTTCATTCTTCAAAAAATGTTTTTCAAACTATGTTGCAACAATCTAATTCATCTATTATAGATTTTGAGAGTTATATGAGTTCTTCATTGTTTTTGAATGAACAAGTAACTATTGTTCCTTTTATAGAAGAACAAAGTTATTTCCTAGATATGTCAATATATGATGTTTCTAAATATGATATTGCAGATCCTAGAGGAAGGCTAGATCCTTATGTTGCAATATCTATTCAAGCTTTTAATTTCAGCTTAAACATAACAACAGCAAGTACAATTTATCTTAAATTTAAAGATAAAAATCAAATTTCTAGTTACAAAGAAATGTTGTATGATGATTATGGAATAACTAGCATAAGTTCAGCAGCATCTACCTCTACATCTGCAAACTTTGAAAACTACCTATTTTTCCTACAGAGCGTATCTTTTCTTGTGATTTTCTTAATTAGCATCCCGTTAATTATTGACATATTCTCTTCAAACCTTCAATCACTTGCTAAATTATATTCAAGGGGTTATTCTTTTAACAGAATCATAAACCGTATCTCATCAAATCTGTTGCTATTTTGGAATACTTATGCTCTTGTTGGGTGTTTATCTGCGGTTTCTGTACTAGCTTTTCTAAAATTGACAATTCCTACGCTCTATCCTGGGCAATATTATTCCATTCATTTCGAAGCTGCGCCATTAATCCTATTAACCAGCACTTACTTATTCTTTCTACTCATACAAGTAGCAATTTCAGTAGTTTTAATGAGAGTGTCCTTTTATAGAAATAAGATTCTAGGTCAGGTGATTCTTTCAGACGGAGAAAAATAACTGAGATGAAGGTCATGTTAACAGTCAATTTTATCAAGAAAAACAAGCGGTTTGTTCTTAGTCAAATTCCACAACTAATTATTCTTGTTTTTCTCCTTTTTTTTGCATTGATAGTAGGTGCAAGCAACAAAGATAGACTTCTAGCTTTTGCATTAGAAGTAAGTGAGAATGATATTACTGGACGTATTATTATCAGTCAAAATATGCAAATATCTGCTGTAACTCAATGGGAAAACAAACTACTTGATAATAATCAAACAATTGTTCGGATTTTCCAAAGCGGATTTGTCGTTCCAATCACTCGAATAAACTCAAGTCTCCTATTAAATACGACAAGCATTTCTTCTTCTATTCAATTAATATTTACTGACAATATTTTCAATATCCCCTTAAATGAAGCTTTTATCTATGGTCCGATTTTTAGTAATAATAATATCTCTGAAGGGATAAGACTTAACATTACAAGTGTCTATTCTTTTGATGAAGATTTTTATTCAAACAGTTTGTTTGTAAACATTAGTAAAGAAGTCTATAAAGTGCCTAATTTTATTGAAGATTCATATTTATGGAATTCTTTTGCTAATTTAATTTTTCTAAATCGTACAGCTCTTCCCAATTATTTGTCAACTTTTCCTCTAGCTGAAATAGAATTTCCTATTTCTTATTCTTTCAGTTGTCTTTTTACTACAGAATACAAAAATTCATTTGAGATTGAGCAAAAACTTAATACATTTCTTCTCTCTTCACAAGAACATCTTAATACTACTTTTATAGATAATGATCTAGAACCTGTTATTATTGAATGGGATACAAGTAGTTTCCTAAATCGCATTGAAAATCTTTCATTGACAATAAAAGCAGATCTTACATTTTACGGATTAACTACATTACCTTTGTTTCTTTTATTAATCGTTGTAATCTATCAATCCAAGGATTTATCTTTTAATTATTTCAAAGGTATGATTATAAAATTGGATGAAAAAGGATTCTCCAGACAAAAAATTAATCGGCTTTTTATCAGAATTTTCTTTATATTTAATTGTTGTTTAGCGTTGGTCGGATTATTATTGGTTGTAGTTTTATCATTCATTTTTTCCTTCTATTCCTTTAGAATCATGTTTCTTTCATTAATCCTACTTTCGGTGTGGATCACAATATGTATTATTTTTCAAATACTAGCTTTCAGTTCTGAACTAAAAAAATATTATAGCACAAGTTTGAATCCTTTAGAACCTCTCACCCAGAGAAAACAATGGAAACATGACCTTATTTCTTTTGTTTTTAAAGGAGCAATTTTCAGCATTATTTGTGCAGCTCTTTATCTTCTCTATCTGCTCTATAATTTCAATCAATTGACTGTTACCCTAATTTACATTGGTTGTATCCTCTTAGCTCTTGTTCTCTTTCATTCTTCGTTAGAAAGTTTACTTGGTCATTTCATTTCCCTTTTCTCGAATTTTCTCGTTGTGTTCATAGGAAAGAGGATTTTCAAAGGAATAGAAACCATACTCCAAAAGTTATACAAAGGAAAGCGAAGTATCAAAAGTTTCGAATATACTTCTTTACTTATATTATTTATATTAGCTCCTTCAGTATTGATAGTGTCAGATAGTTACAAGTATCATATTTTGAATCAACAATATGCTTTGTTCTGCGGAGATATGGTGATTGAAAATGCCACTTATGAAGTTTATTCATATTTGCAAGGAAATTTTTCTCAGGAGCAACTTCTTCCAATAATTGAGTGGAATACAACAGAAGGCATAACATTCTTCTTTAGCTATCCTAACCAGTATGCAGAATTTACGGAGCACATACAAAAAGAAGGCGGACCATATATTAAAACAGATAGAACATATATAACAAGTCTGAATGAAATCAGCCAAAATCAGTCAAGAATCTTGGTTTCAAAGAAGTTGAATGATACACAAACTCTGTCGATAAATGAATCATTAGTTTTTCATCCTCCTTCAGATGAGTTCATTACTTACCCAGCTAATATCACTCAGGTTAATTATACGATTTCTTCTGTCATCAATTTCTTACCTTACATAAGTTCTAAATGTGATCTCTGGGTTTTTGGAACTTTGGAACTCAACCAAACAGAAACTACTCTAGATTTTCTAAAGAAAGATGCTGATTCAGAAACTTCTATTATATTTAATCAAAGTTTTATCTCTACTGTTAGTATAAAATTAAATGGAACTGAGTCTCCAGATCAAATCAAAACAGAGCTATCCAGTTTATTTCCGTTTTTGAATATTCTCTTTTTAGGAGATAAAGAAGTTATTAACCAACAATATCCTGTTCCTTTTGAAAGGTTTCAACAAATGATCATCTTGGAATTAATCATCGCTTTCTTATTATTACAGCTTTTTTACTTACAACTGATTAATAGTATATACCATCAGAGAGAACTTTCCATCCTACAATTATTCACAAAAGGAATTCCTAGAAAATATTTATTTTTAGGATTTAGTCTTTCCTTAACAGCTAATATTTTTGTTATTTCACTCTTAAGTATTCCATTTATGTTTCTTTTATCTTTAGGGATTCTAAAACTTATCACAATCACAGGAATCATAAGTAATGTCTCAGTTGTTTTTTCATATCAATCTATTTCAATTTTTGTAAGTTTTATGTTCTTAACTATCTTTCTTGATGTGGTTTTCGTTTATAGAAAATTACACACAACTTTAAAAAATATAGAAAAATACCTAGGTGAAGTAAATGAGTAAAGTAAAAAAAATAATTATTGAAGATCTAATTCATATCTATAAAGGACCTGTTGAAACTGTAGCTCTTCGCGGAGTTGATCTTGTCATCAATAAGGGTGAACGTATTTGTCTTGTAGGTAAAAGTGGTACCGGAAAAAGTACTCTTCTTCATTGCCTAGCAGGTTTACTTATCCCTTCTTCTGGCAAGATCTTCATCGACAATGAAGACATTACCAAATACTCAGTGAATGAGTTGGTAACTTTACGAAGAGATAAAATAGGTCTAGTTTATCAAAGTTTCAATCTCATAGACTTTTTAACAGTGAATGAAAATATCCAAATTCCAATGTTAGCTGCTAATAAACCGAAAAAAGAAAGAGACAATAGGGTTAATGAACTATTAAAGGAGTTTGACATTGAGCGCTATAAAAAGAGTTATCCTCCTTTTTTAAGTGGTGGAGAAAAACAACGCGTAGCAGTAGCAGTTGCATTAGCCAACAATCCTGAAATTATCCTTGCAGATGAACCAACAGGTAATCTAGATATTGAAAATGCTACTAAGATTTATACTCTTTTAGAATCTCTTGCAGTTGACCATCAGATTACCCTTATTCTAGCTACACATGACTCTAATGCTCTAAAATATGTTAAAAGAAAAATAGATATGGCAGATTTGAATTCAAATTAAGGTTGAAAGCATGTGTAATCAGTAATGAAGATAAATTATATTCAACTAAGTCAAGTGTTTTAATAAATAATAGTAAAATTTTATTTAAACTAGATATCTAAACTTTAAAAATAAAAAATTAAAAAGATAGATATAATCAATCTTTACTAATGTTCATATCTCTGAGGATTTAATTGTATAGATACAAAATCTACAGAGAACCAATAATCTCCCCATTCGTTGTCAGGTCGGGAAACTTGCCAATAAATTGAACCATCATTTCCATCCTCAGCTAATTCACCTAGAGCACCTATTACTTCTTCTTTATTTTGGTGATTTGAATAAGGATCAAAATAGAAGTAGAAAATGTGCATCAAGTCATCACCACTTGGACCATTTGGAGGATCTTTATCGTATAGTTTTATACATCTCCGTTGATTATTTGTTGATATTACATTTCCCAAACTATCTTTTCTCCACCATCCAGAAGAGGAATCATCTTTAGAATTTCCATAGGAATGAGAATACTCATCTTCTTCCCAGTACTCCCCATCAGTATAATCATAATTGGTATAATCTTCCAAATGTACTATTTCAGAGGTATTATATTGTCCTGGAATCATCCGCTCTAGTTCAAAATATAGTTCTCCCGTACCTTCTGCACCAATCGTTCCGGTATATAGATGCTTGAATGAAATATCAAGTTCAACACTATTCCATAAGACTTTGAAATTTAGAATATCACTATCTATGAAATTCTCACCTGTTGCAGGATTCTTATATCTATTTGTAAATTTTACTTCAAATGAAGTGTAACAAACATCTTCATAATCTACATTTGCTAGAGCTGCATCTGTCAAATCTTTATATTCTATCCAGAAGTAATCTACAGTATGCTGAGTTGCATCTTCATAACTTGTGTTTAGATACCTGCATTCTTCCCACTGAGATGTTGAAGGATTCTCAATATACATAGTTATATTATCTGATTTCCATACTTTCAAGGTTACATTATGGTCTACATCATCAAAATCCAGAAATTGATTCTGGGCAGGAGAGTCAATAGTTACTTCCCATGCTGCAACTTCATAATGTTCCTCAAATGTCCATTCATCATCATCAAAATTACATCTGACTCTAATTATGAAGGTGATATTCCCAATAGGGAGGTTTTCTGCTTCCTCTTCATCATCAATTGTCACTTGACCTTGGTAGGGATATATAGGATTTGACCATGTTGTTCCACTGTCTTTTGAATATTGGACATATTCGAAATGTGGAAAAGTCGTACGCAATCCTGTAACTACTGCATCATAGTAAACTGTATCTCGGTAAACAAAATAAGGATCATCTGTACTTAGAGGGTTATAGATTACACATGAAGGTTCTGCAGAGACAGGTACACTAATGAATATTATCCCCAATAATGTTAGAACAGAACATAGAATGACTTTTAGTTGTGCTCCAGTTTTTTTCTTCATATTTAACACCAAATTTATTTGAATCTTTTGTCACATTAATTCTAGAAATATCTAATATAAATATGTTATTGTTTTTTAATTCGTTTTTCGTTTTTCGAAACCAAAAACGGCATGTGGGTCTGAGGTTGCCAATTGTTGATGTTTTGTCGAAGTATTCATATATATGTTAATCTATATTATAAGCATGAAATTTCCTTCGAAAAGAAACCTCTCTATTATCTTTCTTATAGTTCTTCTTCTTACAATTCTGAAACAAACTAATATAAACACCTCTTACAATTCAATAATTAATAACGAACAACTTCTGCTAGATAATAGTATAGAACGGTTATGTGTTATTACTCAGTTTATCCAAAATAATTCCTATATCCTTCATAGTCCTATTTCTATTTATGAAAACGATGATTTTATCTCATATGGTTTCCCAGGAAATGGAACAGAAGAAGATCCATATAGAATTGAGAACTATAATATTACAACCAGTAATAGTTATGGAATTTTCATAAGTGGAACAACTGCGTTTTTTGTTGTTCAGCATTGTTTTATAGATGCAACAAGTTTTGGAATCAGAATAGCAGTCCACTCTCATACTGGGAGAATTTACGATAATATTTGTTTTAATATCACTACAGCTATTTATATTTCTGGTGGAAGTTCTGTTGTTGTTAACAATACTTGCTGTTATAATGAAAATGGCATTGTCGTTGATAATAGATACTCTGTTGTAAAAGATAACCTCTGTTACAATAACACAAAAAGTGGTATTTATCTTGATAGACATTCGGATTTTACTGCAGTATTAAACAATGAAGTCTATTCCAACAAAGAAGGCATTCATTTAGAAGAGTCTCAAGAATGTAATATTTCACAGAACACTCTAAGTAGCAATTTTGAAGGAGGTATTCGCATTTATAAATCTCAGAATTCCTCCATCTTAAGCAACATATTCACTAATGACAGCTTTGTAATAGAGTTTGGTCTTGATTTAAGATCCTCCATAAACTACACTATTGAAAATAATTTGGTAAATGGTAAACCTTTAGGTTTTTTTGCTAATTTAACTAAATTTACGATTTCTGAAGATTATGGGCAAATCTTAATGATTAACTGTACTAAAGGTATTATAGCTGATCAGCATTTTTCTAATACTTTATATGGGATTAGTCTATTTGATTGCTCACAAATCCACATCAAAAACTGTTTCTTTGAGAGCAATTTTGGTTCAGGGATAAGAATTGAGTGGAGTCTCAGCCTTTTAATATACAGTAATAATTTTACTCGGAATTATATAGGTGTATTAGATCTTCAGGGCTCTAATCGAATAGTATACAATAATTTCATTGAGAATGCAAATTATGCTATTTCTGCAATAATTAATCCACCAACTATCCACCATAATAATTTCATCGACAACAATCAAAATGGTAGTACTCAAGCATATAGTGAATCCCCTCAAACTACGTGGTATGACAAATCAACATTAGAAGGTAATTATTGGAGCGATTGGGATGGGGAAGGAACATATAAAATAGGTAGTTCGTCTGACCTCTTTCCACTTTCTGAACCAGTAGAGATTTTTCCAACAGATCTGCCTTTAGCTTGGACTAAAACTGCTACAACTAGAACTTCATTTCCGATAGAAATTCTATTATGTTTAGCTCTGTTTCCTTTTGTTTTTAAGAGAAGAAAGAATTAAAATGAGATTCAGTAGTGAGTTATCAAGCATCATTAGCTTTTCCAAGCAAATAAATTGATAGGTAATCAGGATAATTAAATTAATTGTTATCACTAACAATCCATACCTATAGACTCCGGGGTTCAAATCCCCGTCGTGGCTCCAAATCTTATTTTATTTGCCAATCTTCATCTTTAAAAAACCTTGATAGTATGTCCTCTTGGTATGGACCCCGAGACAATTATAGAACTCAACCATGGGGCTGGTGGTTCTCTTATGG
>CAZJUB010000079.1:0-12005 GCA_964549075.1 uncultured archaeon
TTAAAGGATTCTTTGCTATGTGGTTAGCAGTATGGATTTCGTTTTCCTATAGTAATGCAGACATTTGGGTCATTGCTTTTGCGGGACCAGCTGCTATACTTGGGCATAACTGGTGTATCTGGTTATGGGGACCAGGAGGAAAAGGTGTTGCTTCTACAATGGGAACAATGTTATTCTTCAATCCAGTCTTCTTACCTTTCTGGTTAGTACTTTACTTTGTTGTTGGTTCTGCAGTGATGTATAGTGCCATCACATATATTCTAACTTTCATCATCATGGCCATATTCTTTCTCTTTTGGGGACCGAATGATATAACGGGGAATATTTGGAAGTGGATCTCTCCTGCGAACAAAACTGTTGTTGACCTAAATACACTTACAATAGTTGGCTGGGTAGCGTTCGCAACCATGCTTGCAATCACATTAGTGGTTTTAACTAGACAAGGAGAGAACTTCCGTAAAATCAAGAGTGGCGAAGCTAAAAAAATGAAACTATGGAAAATATTCAAAGGAAAAGCTGATGAAGCTTTAAAATAACTTCTTCTTTTTTCATTTTTCCTTTTTTTCTATTTCTTCAACCACATTTTCTTTTCTTCTATAGTCTTTTACACTTGTATAAATTACTGCTAATCCATTAATTATGAGGATTGTAGCTAGAACAGTTATTAACAAAATATATGCATTTTGTTCATTATTAGAAATAAGTAAATTACTGAAAACAACAACAAATAAATAGATCATAACTGATAAAACCATTACTATAATAGCAGTTACTTTACATCCTGAAGGATAATCTCTTAAATTTATAAATAATTGACATCCTATAGGACGATCTCTTTGATATTCTAACTGAATAGTCAAAAAGGTAGAAATACTACTCAATATTAATACAATAGATAGAACTATCGCAATTCGAATTGTGAGTATATTCGTATCTGAGAATATTAGGAGGACAACCGCTGCAGGTAAAATAAATATTCCACCTAAAAATCTAGCAAATTTTACAACTTGATCTCGGATTTTTCCAAAGAGACCATTTAAGGTTTGGGTGAATCCAAATATCATTAATGTTACAGATAAAATGATTAATGTATTTTTTACATCTTTCATCATAAAAATCAAAAATAAAATTGTTAATCCGATTGTGATTGGTTCTATTATCAAATTGTAAATAAACAACCATTGTGGTAATTTTCTTAACTCTGACACGATTAATGGCTTATACAAAAAATTATAAGTTTTTCTAGTGAAAAAATAAATTCTATAATTAAATATCAATTGAATAAAGCATATTTATTGCTTGTTCCATCCTTTGTTCACTTATTGAGCAGAAGGCTACTCTAACTCCATTCAAACCATTTTTCACATTTACAAATGGTACTGTTCCTAGACCTTTTTCCATAAGTTTTGCAGAAATCTCACTAGCAGATTGTTGATTTTTAATTAAATAATAACTGAAGAATCCAGAATTGAAATTTACAGGTTTGAGTATTTGGTTTTCCTCTTCTTCACCAAGTTTCTTAATAAGTTTATATCTCCTTGTAAGAATTTGCAAATTCCTCTCTTTTTCCTTCTTTATCTGCTCATATTTCTTTGAGTCAGTGAGCACATTAGTTAAAGCTTCTTGTATACCTCTTGGGGCACTTGATGTATTTGTTCTTGCAACTTTTGCAATTGTTTCTCTTACCTGATGTTTCTCTTCTTCACTTCTTTCTATACCAAATCCCAAAGAGACATTACCTAACCTTGCTCCATACGCACAGAACCTTTTAGAAGTTCCATCAACTTTGATTGTAATAATATTATCATTTATTCCTATTAAATAAGGGAATACTGAATGATCTAAGACATCTTTTTCATAGACATAATTTTCATAAGCATCATCTAAAATTATAATTGCTGGAATTTTTATGTCTTGTATATATTCTTTGAATTTATTTATTTGTTCCAGATTAGGACTTATTCCTGAAGGATTGTTAGGAAAATTCAGGTATACACCTACCCTTTTTTCTGTTTTTTCACTCTCTTTCAACTTACTGATTAAATCCGAAAATGATAGATTTCCTTCCTTATCTACTAGGTTATAGGTCACTTCTCTCAAATTTTGATTCTTATAAAAAACATTATCTACATTTCCCCACCTTGAATTTGGACTTAGAAGTACATCATTTTCGTTAAGGAAAAGTTGTCCAGTTATAGTCAATCCTCCTGTCAATCCTCCACAAACAGTAATTGGTAAAGTGGAAAGTTTCTCTGCTTTTTTTCTTAAATTAATTGGATAACTCTCTAGTGTGTCTTTCTTCCACGCTTGCACAAATTCGTTTTGTCCTCGCATATTAGCATAAGCAAAAAGCTGATCAGCTGTTAATTCTTGTAATTCTCTCATTAATGTTGGTAAAACCATCAAAGTTCCATCATCTTCTGTTGCCGATCCAATTGTCCCATTAATGAAATCTGGTTCTTTTTGGGTTCGCTTTTTAGCTTCTAAACCCCATGCTAATGTTCCTGCTGAAAGATTAACTTTCTCGTCAATTTGACGACCTTTTGTCGATAAATATTTGTCAAGAATCATTGGTGAAAAAAGAGATTAATCATAATTTAAACATTGAGTAATAGACATTTAATATACTCTACAAGCACATCGATCGCTTTCAAAATAATCTTCTATTTGCCATGCATGTCCACCTTCATGTCCAAATCCATGATAACGATAATCAACTAAATGTTTAATTTTAATACGGTTACCATCCTCCCATTTGTATTCTGATTCAAAATTCCAGTCTTCGTTTGATAACTGTTTTATTCTTGCTATTAATGAATCAAAAGAAGTTTGCCATTCTTTGATAACTTCTTGCAGAGTTTTAGGTTTTCTAATTGTCACTTGTATCTTATTAAATTCGTTTATTCCACCTTTACGGAACCAAATATCTTGATTAGATAATATCCAATCAATAGCTTTAGTCAATTCTCTATTCCAAGAAGCAAGATGCGCAAGAATATCCTTGATAGTCCAAGCTTTTAAAATATGATATTGGACCATCTCTTCATCATGTAAAGTATCAATTATAAATTCCATTTTCTTGTGATCTCCAATTAGAAATTCAATTGCTTCTTGTTTATTCATCAATATATTGATTCGTATAATCTCTTTAATTATTTTCGTTAAGAAGAAATAAAGAGTTATCAGAAGTAGATTTTCTGAAAGACTCGTTTAAAATAAAACAAAGTTGTATTTCTGTTTAAAGCTAATTACAAATAAAAGAGATATCGCCTTAAGCACGTTTTTTGTTTTATTTATAGTTTAAATTTCAAACATATTAAAGAGCAAGGGATTTTAATTTAGCAAGAACAATTTCTCTGTCAGTATAATTTGATGCATTTTGATCATGGGAAGCAATCAGTAAGGTAGTATTATATACATCACACATCTGTGATAATAAATGATATACAATTTCGGAATTTTCAATATCAAGATTTCCTGTTGGTTCGTCTGCAAGGATAATTAAAGGTTTATTTGCTAAAGCTACTGCAATCGCAACTCTTTGTTGTTCTCCTCCACTCAAGAAAGAAGGTTTTTGGTGAAGATATCTTTCTATTTCTAGCATTTCAACTAGCTCATTAGTTCTTCTTTCAATAGCTTCTGGTTGTAATTTTGCGATAGTCATTGGAAATTCAATATTCTCTTCAACCGTTAAGAACGGAGCCAAGTTATATGATTGATATACAAGCCCTACTGTATCTCTACGGTAGTCAGCTAGTTGATCCTCGTTGAAATCTACTATATTCCTACCTTCAACAAGTATCTTCCCAGCTGTAGGTTTTAAAACACCAGCAATACAATGTAAGAGAGTTGTTTTGCCTACTCCAGATTTCCCTCTGATTACAATTTTTTCTCCTTTCTTAATGGAGAAGCTAATTCCAGGAATTGCTATTGTTTCAACCTTGCCTTTATAGACATGTAATAAATCTATAATTTGAATGATTGTTTTTTCTTTTATATTCATTTTATTCACTTCCAATTTTGTTCTTTCTTTCTTTTCTTTTATTGATTTTGAAAAGCTTGATTAAATCTTGTATGAAGATGAGTATTAGTAATAGTAATAATAAAGCTATAAATGTTATTATTGAAATCCAAGAGAAATCTAATCTGATTGGAAAGCCGTAGATTGAATTATGTGTATAAAATATTAATCCTAAAATAATAATTGCACATGTTATACTAGCAGTAAATATAAATAACAGAAACATAGAAATCCAAATTGCTTGTGACCAGTGAATTTCTTTATTTCTCAACCCCCTAAGTTTAAGGTATTCAAAATACTTAGTACTGTCAAAAATAAAGGAACTAAGAAGACCAACAAGAAAAATTGGTAAAATTATACTTACAATTATAGTTGAATTATGCAATTGTAATAGAATTATTGCTTTCGAAGTATTTGATAACTCTACATCAGTTTCATCATGTTTGATTGAATACCAACTTCCTTTTAGCTCCAAATAATTAATTGCTTCCTCTATATTATTATTTTGTCTCTTTATACTTGTAATAGCATACTGAAAATCTGTCAAGTTAAACTGTGATTCTTCATATTTCTTTAAAAACCATCTTGGATTATTTAGGGAAAAGAACGGTAGATAATAAGCATAATCATAAAGAGTGTTGATGTCATACACTATTGACTTATCAAATTGAGTTCTGGGGATTGTAATATTCTCAGATATAAAGTACTGTTTTTCTTTTGTATAGATGCTAGAAGAAATTACATAACTTGATGACAAGTTTAGTTTTTTGAATACTTCTTCATTAGAATGTTTCTCAAATTTCACATTTTTGAAGTACGAATTTTGGAAGAATTCTAAGGGATTACTGAGATAGATTACGTTAATAGTACCTTCAACAGTAAATACTTGGTCTATAAAAGAAACTAGACAATTGTTATAACCACAAATATTTATAATCTCTGAGCTAGTTTCAGGGTCTGTAATTAATGAATAATCATATAATCTCAAAGATTTATCAAAATCGTTTTTCTGATTCTGCATAGAAACAAAAGATGTTATCACGAGAGATAAAAAGAACATCATATAGAAACAAATTGTAAGAATTCTTCTCCTTTTCTTTGAAATAGAAGTCAAGGTTTTTGCAATTGTTTTAAAAACTGGTGTAAATACTTTAGTAAGCTTTTTTGTAATCCAATTTAATATTGATATTTGAACACGAGGAATAATTACTAAAAGTCCAATACTTAGGATCAATCCAAGGACTAAATACCAGATTATATTAGCAGATAACTGTAAGGATTCAAGTAATATACTATTAATTGTCCAAAAAGCAGCAAATACAATTAGAATTAGTACTATCATACTGACCTGTATTCCTATGTTGAAGAGCTCAGATTTTGATATTTTTTTCCTTTCATCTTCAAACATTTGCACTTTCTCATCTTTCAAAATTGTGTTTGTTTTTTGAATGATTAGAATAATGCAGAGAAAAGTGCAAAAGTGCGATATAAAAAAAACCAGTTGAAGAATTGAATATGAATATATCTGTTGAACATATAAAAATATCCAACTGATACAAAGAGATGCAATTAATGAACCTCCAGCAATGATTGATTGAAACAAGAATGTATACTTACGTATTTTATCAAATTTCACACCTCTCGAAGATAAAATACTTATAATTATCTTCTGATCATTTTTAGCTTGATAGACAATTATGTAAAGTAAATATAAGAAAAAAATTGAAATTAAAACTGAAAAAATGAGCGAATTAAAAAAAACAAATCGTATTTGTTGAATCGTTATCTCTAAAATTTCTTTAAAAATATCATTAAAACTAAAATCGTTAAAGTACTCATTTTGAGCTAAGTGAAGACTAAGATATGTAAAAAAATCAATTTCAATGTCAGAAACCCAATTATTGTATCCATTTCTTAGTTTTATAGGCAAAAGATTGAGATATGATGTTTTATTCATTGTATAAAGAGAAAACAATTTAATTCTCTCCTGATTAATTAAACTGGTTATTTTACTTATACCAATATCATATACAAAACTTAAGAAATCAGTATCTTTTATTATGATATTATATATACTTGTTTCTTGCAATGCATAATAATTTTCAGCTGAACCGAATATTTCTGAAAAATAGTCTTTACCTACAACTTGTGATACATTAAAGAAATCTAGTGATGTATTTGAATTCCAGTCTATTTGAATATTCTCTCTATTAGGGAGTGTTGAGTTTTTTGTAACTAATAAGGACGTTTCATCCGCTATAATATAGGGATTCTCTACATTTAGCTTATTGTTAACTATAAAAAAGCTGACTGAATCTATAGTAATATTATTAATAGTTAGATTAATTAAATTTCTAGGAAGTTTTGTGATAAGCCTATGATTCAAGTTATTAAAGTGCTGATTAAATGTATTGTATTCTGAAAGAAAAATGGAGCTATTTAGGTTTAAATAAATCTCTAAGTCTGGATTAGTTGAATTTCCAATTAACTTATTCCATTTAGTATTATACTCTTCCATAAAATAAGTAAAAGAAAAAAAAGAAGCAATGAAAATTAAAGAAATGAGAATAAATTCTAAAATTGTTTTTTTTCCCTTTGCTTTAAAGATGATTTTTAATAATTTCAAATTAAATACCTTCCACTAGATCAATGTATTTTTCATCATAAGAAATTTCAGGAATTTGTTTTTTCAACAATTTATAATTTATAATACCTACTATTAGAGTTATGATTAACATACTTAATATTAAACAACAAACAAGAATTATAGATAATGGCAAAATAAAGAAATGTATTTTTAAAGAATCAGATGGCTGAATCGCTAAAATAATCATAGTTGAAAGAATCCAGCCGATAATAATACCAATAAAATTTAGAAAATTTAGAAAAATAAAGATTGGAAATAATGCAAGTTTTATTCCATTCTTAATAGACATTCCTCTTGAAAAAAATACTTTAAAGCTTTCAACTTGTTTATTAAAAAGTTGGATGGAATTCTCAAAAAGGAATAATAATAGAGTAATTCCTAATAGTATTATTAATATTAACAGAAATTTTGGTTGAATGATCATATGTTGATAATCCTTATCGCTAAATCTTATGTTAGTAAAATCAATTATTTCTATACCTAAGTGTTTTACAGAATTGAGTTCTGTAATTTGATCAATTAGAATCTCTTTTGTAACAGTCTTATTAAGACTAATAACCGAGATAATATCAAGGTTTTCTGTTTCTAAAAGATTATCTTCAAAGTCACTATTCAGTATTATGAATTTAACAATAACAGCATTAGTGTTTCCACTATAATAATTCTTTGTAAACCATGTAAAAAGAGGTATTGTTTCAACAAAATCATCAATTTGACCAGAGTAATATTTGTCAGTTTCCCTCATGTGAAATAATAAATTCTCTCCTATGCTTTTAGCTGTATACATACTTACTCCTTTAGAAATAATCATTGAAGTTTTATTCAGAGATAGGTCTTCTTTGACTTCTTGAGTCGTTTTTAATCCAGAATATGAATCTTTGAACTTTATATTTTCAAACAAATTTCCTATCTTTGTAGAGTTGATGCAAAAACCATCTAGAGAAAATGGCCATCCTTCAACTCTACTTGCAGTTAATTTGAAATGAATTAACTCAATTGATTTATTCACATATTCATGAAGCTCGTTTTCAACATTATTTCTGCTTGAAATTGGATATTTAATAGTTATATCACATAGTTGATTGAACTGTTCGTTTTCAATCAAATAATGTTTGTAGGAATCTATAACTGAGAAGGAAGCAGATATTAGCAGAATGTAAATTACTAGAAGTTTGAACATTAAATTTCTTTGCAATATTATTTTTTTCGACATTTGTTTTGTAAACCTGAAGATTTTATTCCTTTTAGTGAAAACAGAGTTTATTGCAATTCCAATTTTCAATAAAGAATCTCTGGTTATTACAAAACTAAAAATTAAAATTAAGATAAAATACACAATTAGCTTCCACATTTTTAATGAATCTTGAAAATCCCATAAGATTTCAAGTGATAAAGTAATTAAAATGATAAAAATAGCAGATGGAATTGATAGCAATCCAATTTCTTTAATTAAGGATCTTGTTCTTCCAGTAACAGTACTTTTTGTTGATTGGTAACTATTTTTTTTTCCTATGGATCTTAAAAGCATTATAATTTGATAAGCACCACAAGCAATAACTATCAATATTTGAGTACCTGCTAAAATTAGGTAATTTTGTGAAAATTTGAGAAAAGCTGGTGTAATTGAAAGAAGAATTATTATCGAGAGAAGTAAAGAAACCAAATATGTATAAAACATTATCTTAATCTCACTCCTTAAAAATAATTTATATATTTCAGATTTTTTACCTCCTCTGATTCTAAATAAATTGATAGTGTCTCTCTGATTAGAGATATATGTTTTTGTTGTGATGTAAATTAAAGAAACAATAAAAACTCCTACAATTAGGATAACAGGAATCAATTGAAAATTAGAAAAAAAACTATATTCATTATTGAAATACATTAACTTTTCCCTTAGAAGATCTTGTTGAAAGCTATACTCGTCTCCAGGATATTGGTAACCAAAATATGAATTTAATTGACTCTCTTTTACTTTCAGAAAATCAGTAATTTTAGCAAAAACAGTAGAATAAATTGCATCTCTTTTAAATTGAAATAGAAATAGATTATATGTTTTAACATCACTTAATTCTTCAACAAACAAATTTTTGAAAGTTTCATCATTAATAAATATATAGAATAAATCTGGCTTAAATTCATGTCTAAGAATATCACGTAAGCTACTACTAACAAAAATTTCCTCCCTTTGAACAATATTGGTTAGTAACAATGTTTCATTTATCTCTAAACCATTATATAGTTTGAAAGATATGAGTATTTGGTTGCTATCATTAAAATATTCATTCTGAAGCGAACTTTCAATAACAAATTCACCTGTATTTAATGTCAAATTGGCATATTTATGGTAATATGAACTTGGTGCCCAGATTATAGCGAAATTTGTTCTATTGAATTCACCTATTCTGATTTCACTTTCTAAATAACCCATATATTCATAATCTTCTAAAGAAAATAAATTATTAATATTTGTTTTGGAAAAATTTGGATTTTGGAACACTGAGGAGTTTTCATTTAGAATTAAGTAGTCAGGATAGCAATTTGAAATAATACTTTCATAATTTTCATAATAATTGCTACTACTACTAGCATAAACTACAAAGAAACATAGAGATGCAACTAGTAAGGGTATAAAAAGAAAAACTACTTTGTCTTTTTTCTTTGTATTAAAAAGCATTATTTTCAATCCTTTTAAATCATATACAACCTTTTAAACCTTATTCATAAAAAAATAGAAAAAGAGGAAATGATTCTATTACTAACTAGCCCATATTTGAGTAATAGTAATCAATTGTCACCTCTATCCACACATGGTTATCTAATGTATAATAAGGCCAATAAAAATAGTCATAAGGATTAAAAGAAGCATATGTTCGATCTGTTCCATGAGGTATTGCACCTACTGGATATCCCTCTATATTACGTATGCCTTGTGCATAAGCTTCTAACCATAGACTATTACTTTCTAGGTAATAAATTGTACCTTCAGTTGATTTTATTTTTATGAAGAGTTTACCTCTAAAAAGAAGATCATCTGCAAATGGAGCATCGTTATCCCACATCTCTACGATGAAATAATCTAAACCAGGAACGTAATGTTCAGCTGTCAAAGAAACATCAGATATATCGTGATCTCCATTACCAAGTTTTATGTCATCACTTTCTGTATTTAATAAAGTCACTCCACCTCTGTTTTTTATTATAAAGTATATTTCTCCTTTACCTATATCATCTCCATCAAAATAAAGGTAGATATGAGTTATATCTATTGTAACATCGAAGTAGTTAGGTGTTACAGCGTTGACTTGAGTCATTCCAAAAAATAAAAAGAGTGAAATAACACTAACAAATATATTATACTTTGTTTTAATACTTCCACCTTCATTAAATGCACTTTAATGTGCACTTATTAAATAAATTATTATTTAATAAATGTTTCGTATAGTAATCGGAATTTTTAATATTAAATATTTCTTAATATAATTAATTAACAAAATAATTAACAAAATACAATTTTTTCCTCAATAATTTGTTTAATTTTTCTAAAGGATAAATAAATAGAAAACGCTTGTAAAAATCTTTGATATTCTTTCTTCAAATATTAAAAAAATTCTTTTACTTACTCATTTTCTAGATTTGTGAAAGATATACAATTCATATACTTTTTTCAAGAAGTACAAGATAAATGTCATAAACTTTTGTTGAACCTATATTAGATAAAAAAAGATTTCTGAGTAATATTAATTACGTTATACATGTTATTAACACTTATTTTCTATAAGAGATTATTTAGCTTCTATCATTTCTTAAGAACTAAATTAGTTTTGTTAATTCTTAGATTGGTTTTTACTAATTTTAGTAGAATACTTCTATTATCGTAAAAATAAAGATTTATTAGCAGTATGTTTTTAGAAGGTTTTAAGTGAGGAATAATTATGGATGTAGTTCTATTCGAAGGGACATTACAGAATGCGAAAATCTCTTTTGGATTATTAACAAAGCAAAAAGCTCTAGTATTCGAAAAAGGTGGAAAATACCTCCTCCCCAAAGACAGAAGTAAAAAGGTTATAGAACTTCCAGAAGAAGTTGATTTAAAAAAGATTAAAAAAGCAGCAAAAGAGACAGAAAAAGCTCTTGAAATTTATCTAAATCATCGAGATCTCGGTGCAACTACTTATGGTAGTCTTTTAGTTGAATATTACATAAAAGAAAAAGTTCAGCTAGAACCTTTATTTGAGGAATTAGATGCTGAAGGAAAGAAGTTTATCCAACCTATTTATGATCAAATTTTGAAGATAGCATTTTATAAACATGGAGCTACTTTTCCTGACTATTTCAAAGAAGCAAAAGTCATTTCTCGTTATGCAATGATGGACTTAGAATTAGTTTTTGGAACACTGGTAAAGGATTTTGCTAGTTTTCTCTTTAAAGAATCAAGTCCAGTCTCTATCTATCCATTACGCTATTCAACTAGAGAAATTACAGATAAAGACTTAGACAAAATGGAAGAACTTTATGCAGAAAGAATAGAACAATGGTTAAAATGGAGAACTGTTTTAAGAAATTCAGAATTTCTTTATAATTTCATGATTCATTGGTTATTCCAAGTTCTAGAAAAGCTTTATCCTGAAGATCAAGAAGCTATAAAAGAAACTATTGAAGATGCAGAAAGAATTGAAATATTTAACAATCCTGATGTTTTAGCAGCTCTTCAAACTGGACAAGATTTTGAAGCTGAAGATTTTTCCCAAGTCAGTATGAACAAACATCTTCTTTACTATTACTCGATGCAATATACTTTTGATGAAAAAGTGTTATCTTTCAAAAAATATAAGCAAACACCAAGCTTTGGATATCAAGATTTATTCATCTCAATGGCAAATTTCTATGCCTCTATGCCTATTTTTGCTAATTTCAATCCTCTTTTTTCCATGATTACGGGGGGTTTGATTGAATGGATAGAACAGAATCTTACATTTCAAGCAATGCGAGGAAACCAACAGATGGATCCATATAATATTATCCCTAATGCGTTGACTTTTCTTTTAGCTATTGTTAGTTCAAAATCGAAGAAGTTAAACGAGAAAAAGTATCTCTTAATCAAGACAATTCAAAAATTATTAACTCCAGAAGTTTTAAAAGAAGGTCTAAGCTGGGTGAAACAATCTCAAATTGCTTTTCAAGGTAAAGATCCTGAGAAATTTTCAACCGAAGTAACAGATAAAGAAGTTGAAGAAAAATTAAAAGAGATTGAAGAAAAAGCAAAGGAGTACATAAAGGAACTTAAAGTAGCTCCAGTAAAAAAGAAAGAATTTAACTTGATAATTGATGAGCTCG
>CAZJUB010000080.1:0-11913 GCA_964549075.1 uncultured archaeon
AATTCATTGATGATGAGTATGTTTACTATGGTTGTAAATATGCTTATGCGTTGGTATTGTGTTTTTACAGTAGAAATTTGGATAGTTCCTATTTGTTAGAAGAATGTTGTCAGTATTTTTATTCAAATGATTTTTATCATGGTTTGGTTATGAGTTTGGGGATTCTAACAATAATTTATCAACAAACTCAAAATAAAGAGAAATCAATGGATTTAACAAAAAAATCCTTGAAAGAAATGATTTTCTTAGAAATATTTCTGAAGAAATTAAATCAATAATTCACTTTTTCATAGGATTTAGTCAAGAATTGTCTTTCAATCTCAATCTGGCTGAAGAACATCTGAATGAGACAATTAGAATTCTTCGACCCATCTATAAAACTAGTATTTATTCCAGCTATTACATAACTGCTCTGTCCTATCTTACTGCAACTAATGCACTTCAAGGAAAGCTAGAATTGGCTTATAATCAAATGATTGATATGGATGGACTAATAGAGGAAGGAATAACAATAAGAAATTTGGATGATTTTAATAGAAAACAGTTGAAACACATTTTTGACTTAACAAAATTTTACATTTATTCAAGATTACAAAGCTTTGAATCCAAAGATCTACTAGAATTGAAACAAACCATCCTTAAGAATATTAGTAGATACTATAGTAACTCAATCTTCTTCAGCGAATTTCTTTTAAATGCTGAGCTAACTAAAGAACAACTTATAGAAATAAGGGATTTGAAAACTCCAAGTACAAAGAGAGTTGAACACATCATTAATTTTTTGATAGAAAAAACTACCAACACTGATGAACAAAGTATGATTAATTCAATATCTGAATTAAAAAGAAGACCTGCAAGAGATAGGATGACCTATGAAGAAAAAGCTTTTGCAGATTTGTTAGCAGCTCAGGAATACTATAAACTAAGACGTTTTTCTGAAATCTATCCCCTTCTTAAAAAGTATAAAGAGAACCTAAATCGTATTGAAATACTTGAATTGCGTATATTTATGGAAGCTTTCATCCAAATTGGTGCTTTTAAAAATGGTGATCCTATGGGACCAGCTTTACAATATGTTGCTATTAGAAAGTGTCAACAATATGGTTTCAGTAGATTAGAAAATAAGCTGTTAAACTACTTAGAGCTTCAACATAAGGATATCATCCAATCATCATTTTAAACCACAAAATACCAAAACAGTTTTTTTAATCCCCAACAAGCAGACTTCACAGATTTCAATCTTACCACGTAAAAAATGTTTGTGTGGTAAGATAATTTTGAATAATTCGTTTTTTGTTGAATTCTAACCTCTTGAATTAAAAATCATATGCCGATAAAGTTAAAAATCTGTAGTCTCGGTCTATTACATACTCACGCGGAGATTGCCGAGTGGACAAAGGCGCTAGAATGAGGATCTAGTTCTTAGTGATCCGGGAGTTCGAATCTCCCTCTCCGCACCAGCTTTTACTCTTAACCAAACAGATTATCTATAGATGTTGTTGACCAATCTATCAGGCTAAAAATGACTCCAAAGATAACTGCGAAGATTAGAATTGCTATTCCTATTAGCAAAATCTCCTCTAGTATCGGTGATCCTCTCTTCTTGTTCTTGAAGAGTTTATACTCATTATACAATAACATCCTCAACATAATTCTCAAATAATATACTGATACAGATATTTAAGCACCACAAAATGAAAAGTGTCGGGAGCGTTTTTTCTTATTTTTTTCACCGGTTTTAAAGCCATTCAGAATACTACAAAAGCTCTTAAGGTACTCTAGTTAAAAAACTTGAATATGGAAAACCTTTTTTACTATCATTAAGGGGTGCGATATAGAATCCTTTGCCGGGTGTGTTTATGGATATAGAGCTTATAGAACTGTTTCCAAATTCGATAAAATTCATTTTATCAGATGTATCTTTAGCTTTCGCTAACGCGATTAGAAGAACAAGTCTAGCGGAAGTCTCATCCTTAGTCATAGAGGACGTATATGTTTTGAAAAATACTTCTCCACTTTTCGATGAGTTTATTGCACATCGGCTTGGATTAATACCTTTGAAATACGATATCAATGAGTTAGATTTGAATTTCAGAGATGAATGTGATTGTGGTGGAATAGGGTGTAATATGTGTACAGTAACCTTAACTATCTCTAAAGAGACTGATAATCAAACCACAACAGTCGTTTATAGTTCTGATTTAATTTCGTCAAACGAGGGTGTTGAACCCATTAGTTCAACCATTCCTATAGTAAAATTAGGACCAAATCAATCTTTGGAACTTGAGTGCATGGCACAACTTGGCAGAGGAAAGGAACATGCAAAATGGCAACCTGTCTCAGCAATGGGTTATCAAATTTTTCCAATTCCGAAGATAAATAAGGAGAAATGCACAAATTGCCTTCTTTGCGTAGATGCTTGTTATAGGGGTGTTTATCAGAAAGTAGGTGATAACGTTCAAGTAGCGAATCCTCTAAACTGTACTTTGTGTGATTACTGTTTAGATATCTGCGAACCAGGTGCTATCACAATTAACAGTGACCCTACTAAGGTAATATTCTCATTTGAAACTAATGGAGGAATTGGTCCAGCTAATGTTCTAACAAAAGCTGGTGAATTACTTCTCTCTAACATCGACGAATTCAAAAAGACATTAGAATCAACATTGGTTGAAAAGGAAAAAGAATCATAAAGTGATTAAAATGCCAAAAAGAACAGGACCAACTGATCCAAATGTGCTTGAACTGATAGATAAGCTAAAAAAGAAATCAGCAGAGACAAATGCTTCTTTATGGAAGACTGTCGCTACTAGGATAGAAAAATCTAGAAGACAAAGAGCAGCTGTTAATCTTAGTAAGATAAATAGATATTCAAAAGCTAATGATATTGTTGTTGTTCCAGGTTCTGTTTTAAGTGCTGGTAACCTTAAACATAAACTTACTATTGCTGCTCTTAAATTCTCAGAAGGAGCAAAAGAGAAAATCAGTTCTGTTAATAGCAAGATACTTAGCCTAGATGAATTATTGGAGTCAGGGTTAGAAGTTAGTAAAATGAAGATAATCATCTAATTGAGGAAAGAAAAATGTCAAAAAAACAAAAAAATGTAGCCACAACTCAAGTAATCAGATCCAAGATAAACATAGATGCAGATAATGCTATTTTAGGTCGTTTAAGTTCAGAAGTGGCTAAATATCTGTTAGAAGGTTATGAAGTTAACATATTAAATTGTGAAAAAGCAATTATCTCGGGTAGAAAACACTCAATTCTAAATGAGTATAGAGATATGCAGAAAAAACACACTCTTACAAATCCTAGAAGAGGTCCTTTTCATCCAAAGAGACCAGACCGTTTGGTAAGAAGGACAGTTCGAGGTATGTTGCCTTGGAAGAAACCTAGAGGAAGGCAAGCTTATCATAGACTCTTAACATACATAGGTATTCCAGAAGAACTATCAAAAAGTGAGATTATCAAACCTAAATTTGCAGATGCAAGTAAACTTACAAACAGCAAGATAACCGTTGGAGAACTCTGTCGAGAGTTCGGATGGCAAGGATAAAAAGGTGAAAAATATGGCAAAAGTTATTGTATCTTCAGGAAAAAGAAAAACTGCAATCGCCAGAGCTACTCTCAAGAAAGGTAAAGGCAGAATACGAATAAATGGTGTTCCTCTTGAAGTCTTACCCAATGAATTGAGTAGGGTAAAGATTGGTGAGATTTTTATTATAGCAGGAGAAGATAAAAGAGACTCAGTAGATATAAAGGTCAACGTAACAGGTGGCGGTTATATGGGGCAAGCTGAAGCGATTAGAACAGCAGTTGCCAGAGGTTTAATTGAATATTTCGATGACCTCGGTATGAAAGAGAAGTTTGTCCAGTATGATAGAACTATTGTGTCTGGAGATCCTAGAAGAACTGAACCTAAACATTTTGGTGGAAAAAGTTCAAGATCAAGATTTCAAAAATCTTACAGATAATATTTATATCGATTTTTAATCGATAACTATTTTATTTTACTTTATTATTTTCAAAAGATGACAGTTGAATTAGATTGCTCTATTGGAGAAGGAGGAGGATCAGTTGTTAGAGTCTCTGTAGCTTTAGTTGCAGGTCAAAATAGAAACTTGAAATTATATAATATACGAGAAAACCGTGCTAAACCTGGACTTAGAGCTCAACATATAGAAGCAATTAACGCCGTAAAACAATTTTCTGGTATGTCGTCTCCTGATTTACAAATAGGAAATTCTCAGTTATTTCTTACTAAGGAAAATAACGAGGCTGATGTTGCATATGTAAATATAGGAACAGCTGGAAGTATTGGTTTAGTCGCACAAGCTGTTATGTTTTATTCCTTTTCCCAGAAGAGAAATCTTGATTTAACCATCAAAGGTGGTGCAACACATGGAAAATGGGCACCTTCTGTAGAGTATATACAATCAGTAACAAATGAATTAGTTAGAAAAATGAATAAGAAAATAACTATTTCAGTTTCTAGATATGGTTTCTTTCCAAGAGGTGGGGCAGAAGTAAGTATGAAATTTAATAAGCACGAAAGTCTACCACCTCTTGATTTAGTAGAGAGAGGAGCATTAGAGAAGGTAGAAATTTATGCTACAGCTTCGAGAAGTTTAGCAGAAAGAAACGTAGCTGAGCGACAAATTTCATCCTTCAGTAAGAAAATTAATACCTCTGTTGATATTGTTGAAAATGTTAATTATATTGATAGTTTATCGGCTGGTACGGGACTAACTGTTGTAGATACTTATTCTTCAGGAACTAAAATGGGTTGTTTTATTCCAGGAGAAAGGGGTTTATCCTCTGAAAAAATAGGTGAACTATGTGCTAATTTATGGAAAAAGAACTCACAAAGTTCAGCTTCAGTAGATGCCTACGCAGCTGACCAATTAATCGTTCCAATGGCTCTTAGTGAGGGTAAATCTGAGATTACAACAACCGAAATAACAAATCACACTAAAACAAATATTGAACTTGTTCATAAATTCTTAAACCGAACAATAACATATGAAAAGCGAGAAAATTGTTTTAGACTTATCGTAACTTGAAAATACTCTCTTAGTTATTTCACAGAACTTCTTTCTTAACGACAGCTTTATATGATACTAACTGTGCCGGAGTACGGCATACGCACAGTAATGTCATGATTGGCAAAATAAACAAAAGTGATGTTTATGGGGCATAGAAAGGTAAGTGCTCCCCATCGGTCATCATTGGGATACCGAAGGGTAAGAGCAAGAAGAATAGTCCCTGCACCTCGCGATTGGCAGAAGTACGAGGGTGCTCCGAAATTGTTAGGTTTCTTAGGAATAAAAGCAGGGATGACGCATTGCGTCTATATTGAAGATCGTCCAAGGAGTCACTTGGCGAATAGAGAGGTTACTGCAGCTGTAACTTGTATTGAAACACCCCCCATCGTTATATTCGGTTTGAGAGGGTACAAGAAAACACCTTATGGGCTTCAAATAGCTGCAGATCTTATGGCTTCTGAAAATAAAGAAGAACTCAAAAGAAAATTAAAACCTCCTAAGAAATATGACTTTAAGAAATCTAAGAAGAAATTTGAGGATAATCTTGAAGCTATGGTAGAACTAAGAGCTGTTGTTCACACACAACCGTACTTAACCGGAATTGGAATGAAAACACCTCAGATTGCTGAAATAAAAATCGGTTGTAACACAATTAAGGAAGGTTACGACTATGGTCTTTCTCTATTAGGTAAGGAACTTCTGATAAGAGATGTTTTCAAAGCAGGAGAATTTGTTGATGCTATTGGTGTGACCAAAGGTAAAGGTTTCCAAGGTCCAGTTAAGAGACATGGTATAAAGATTCTACAGCACAAGTCTAAGGGGACTAAACGAGGAGTAGGTTCTATTGGACCGTGGCGTCCTGCAAGAACCATGTGGACAATACCTAGATACGGACAAATGGGTTTCAACATGAGAACTGATTATAATAAGAGAATTATGCAAATTGGTTCAGATGGATCACAAATTGTTCCAAAAGGTGGTTTTGTAAAATATGGTTTAGTCAAGAATAACTATCTATTAGTTAAAGGATCAGTTCCTGGTTCCAAAAAGCGTACAGTTATGTTAAGAGGGCAAGTAAGAGCCGCTCCTCAAGCAATAAAAGAACCACAGGTTCTCTTCATCTCTACAAAGAGTCAGCAAGGTTAGAATGAGGTCGATAAAAATGAATGTAATAAAATACTCAATCAACGGACAAAAAATGAGTGAAAAAGTTGAACTTCCTAATGTTTTTGAAACAACTCTCCGTCCTGATATCATTAGAAGAGCAGTTCTTGCTGAACAAAGTTGGAAGAGACAACCTCAAGGAGTAAGTCCTTTAGCAGGTCAATTAGTTTCTGTTGAAAATTGGGGTCCTGGTAGAGGCGCAGCACGTGTTCCTCGTATAAAAGGATCTCGAACTCATAGTGCTCAAAGAGCAGCATTTGTGCCACAAGCTAGAGGCGGTCACAAAGCACATCCACCTAAAGCAGAGAAAAACATAGTAGAGAAGATTAACAGAAAAGAACATTTGCTCGCACTAAAATCTGCAATTGCTTATACAGCTCAAAAGGATGCTATTAGTGATAGAGGACACAGATTTGAAAGTAAAATGGAGTTCCCAATAGTAGTTGAATCTAAAGCTGAAGAAATTGAAAAAACAAGTGATGCACTCAGATTATTAAGTAATCTAGGTCTTTCATTGGAACTCATGAGAATTAAACTCGGTAAGAAGATTAGACCAGGTAAAGGCAAAATACGAGGACGCAAATACAAAGTTCCAGTAGGGCCTTTAATTGTGGTTAAGGATAAAGATAGTTCATTAATCAAAGCAGGAAGAAACCTTCTTGGTGCAGAAGTTATTTCAGTTGATGAACTTACTACTGAGAAATTAGCCCCAGGAACATATCCTGGAAGACTTACTATCTGGACAGAGACTGCAATTCAATCTTTAGTTGAAAGGTTTGGGTGAATAGAAAATGGATCCGTACAAAATAATCAAAAAACCTCTCATATCCGAAAAGGATTTTGAGTTAATAGAACAAGAAAATAAACTTGTAATTTTAGTTGATCTTAAGGCAACTAAGAATCAAATCAAGGATGCAATAGAGAAACTTTACAATGTCAAAGTAGACAAAGTAAATACTCTCATAACTCCTAAAGGAACAAAAAAGGCATACGTAAAACTTAGTGATTTTGATGATGCAGCAGATATTGCATCAAGGATGGGCTTGTTCTAAAGAAGGTGATATGAATGGGTAAAAAGATATTAGTTCAAAGACGTGGAAGAGGAACTTCACAATTCCGAGCTGCTTCACATAAAAAGAAAGGTAGTGTTAAATACAGAAAACTAGCAAAATTAGAATATACAGAAACTATTACTGGTGAAATCAGGGATATAGTACATGATCCAGGTCGAGGTGCTCCGGTAGCTCGAGTCTTATTCGAGGATGGTCTTAAGAAAATCATTCTACCTTCAGAAGGTCTAAGAGTAGGACAGAAAATAGAATATGGTGCAACTGCAGCTATTCAAATAGGAAATACCATGCCACTCCAATTTATTCCTGATGGTTCTCCTGTATTTAATATAGAATTAACACCTGGAGATGGGGGCAGATTAATACGTTCAAGTGGAGGATATGCAACAATTCTTGGTAGAGATAAGGGAAAAGTTACTCTTCAACTTCCAAGTGGAGAAATGAAAGAGATTCCACAAAGGTGCAGAGCAACTATTGGTATTGTTGCTGGCGGTGGAAGAACAGAAAAACCATTTGTAAAAGCTGGTAACAAATTCTACCTAAAGAAAGCTAAAGGTCATTTCTATCCTAAAGTTAGAGGGGTTGCAATGAATGCAGTCTCTCATCCACATGGTGGCGGTGCTCATCAAGGACCTCCGAGATCAACAACTGTATCAAGACATGCACAGCCTGGTAGAAAAGTTGGTTTGATAGCAGCTAGAAGAAGTGGAAGAAGACGAGGTAAGAAGTAGTTTACCCACTTCATCTTTTTTTATTTGTTTAATTTTAATGTTATTTATTTTAAAACGATTTATTTTTCTATATAACTAATTTTCATCGTTTCATGTATCGCCGGATAATAGGAACTATATTTAAATCAAAAAGATTTGATGTACAATATAAGTCATTATAAAGCACATTAACAAAATAATATTAGGAAGATAATTATGAAAGACAAACACATCTATGGGGATTTAGAGTTTGTTTTTAAAGAACCCCAAAACTTTGATGGTTGTACATTACTCAATGGTTGGCATGGAATAGGTGAATGCGGTTTTATCTCAATGAGTCATCTTGTAGATAAATTGGATGCAGAAAGAATTGGTTTCATTATTACAGACAACATTCCACAATTCATAACAATTAAAAATGACAAGATAACATTTCCATTTGAGATTTATAGAAGAGATAATATTGTTTTAATTCTACCAATTTTTGAGCCTATAAAGTCAGAGCATTTAATATTTACAAAAACTGTTGTACAATGGTCGATAGATCAAAAATTTAAACAAGCTATCTTAATTGGTGGTTTGGATAGACGTTTACAAGATGAATCTGATATTAAAGCGATATATACTAAATCGTTTAGAGAGAAACGAAAGGATGTAGAAATTCCTGTATTAGATGAAGGATTATATGTTACAGGTCCTTTGGCTTATATGTTAATGTTCTACGAATTAAATGATTTTGAAGCTATAGCACTATTACCTTATGCTGAAAGATCAAGACCTGATCCTGTTGCAGCAAGTATTGCAATAAAAGAAATTAACAAAATTTTAGATATAAATATCAAAGTTCAAGATCTACTCGATGAAGCGGAAAAGATAGAGAAAGAAATAGAATCACTTTTACAAGCTAGTAAATCAAGAAAAGATTCTGATAAAGATACTGATGAAGGAATGTTTGTGTAATTACCTTCTTTAAAATTCATAATTAATTTCTTCCTCCTTAGGGGGAAGAAATTCTTCAGATATCATTATTTTTTGTGTTTCTTTGAATTTTTCAACTGTTTTGACTATTTGAATGATTTTTTTCTCTAAAATAGATATTAATGAATCTAAATTGGTTGAATTTTTAGTAGATATATGATATTCAGTCTCAAATATGGTTTTACTTCTTTCAATCTCATCTTCAGATAATAAATCAATTTTATTGAGTATTTTTATTATTGGGATATCCGGAAATTCTTTTTCAATATCTGAAAACAGATTTAATTGTTCTTCTGGTGTTATTGTAGAATCTTTGGAAATATCAAAAATAAATACGATAATATCTGAAATGTAACGCATTGATGTTATGCTTTGTCTCTCTATTACATTTCGTTCCTTAAATGGTCTGTCTAATAATCCCGGTGTATCTACAATCTGGACATTGGTCACTATTAAATCCCTATGACCAAAAACAATCTTTTTAGTAGTAAACGGATATTCTCCCACCTCTGGTTTTCCTGAGGAAACAGCTCTTACTAGTGATGATTTTCCTACATTAGGTGCCCCTGCAACGACTATTGTAGGATAAGTTACATTAAAATCTGGAATGGTTTTCAGTTTCTTTATGATTCTTCTAAGATAGTTAACATCTCCCCTCGCTTTTTTAACTATAGAAGCAATCCTCCCATTACATTCTTTTCTGATTTTAGACATTTCTAAAGGATGATCAGTTAGTTTTAATTTAGAAAGCTGTTCTTTTTCAATCTCCTTGATTTGATTAGCGATGCCTTCAACTCTCCCTAAAATTCTCCTAATTTCATCTACATTTCCAAGTAAATCACAGAGTTCAATATAAAAAGGGTGTATATTTTCGATCCACGGAAACTGTTTGCTTATATCCTTTAACTTATCTATAATTGTTTCTGATAGTGTTGAAATTCTCTCTCTTTCAAGCGAAGCTATTTTCTCCTCTCTTGTTTTGCGTTTGGAAGTTCTGATTCTTACATTTTTCAACTGATTAAATGCAACCGTGATTATTTCATCAACAGAAGGAATATACTTTACCATTCGAAATGGGTTTCCTTTTTGTTGATGTTCTATCAAACTTAATCACTTCCAATAACTGATAAGTCAATTTCATGGTCAAAATATTTCTCAATATTCTTTATGACATCTTTTTTCCTCTTATTGTATTCTTCTTGATATTTTTGTATCATATCAATAAGCATTGGTTTGCAATCAAGACCACAAATAAGATCTCCAGATTTGCATCCTTCCTCTATTTTTTGTAGTTCATCATCATCTTTGACAAAATATTTCTTGAACCAATCAAAAACAGTGCAAACATAAGGATTTGCACCGAGTTCTCTTTGTTCCTTGATGGTGGCTCTTCCTCCAGTTAAGGCTTTCATTATCTTTTTCTTGATAACTTCAGGTTCATCTCTTAGAAATACACACGTTTCTTCAACTGATGAAGACATGGGTCCTCCTGTTAACCCTTTTAGATATTTTATATAGAGCGAACCTGGTAAAATTATATCCCTTTTTCTGGATATGTCCCTCGTTAGTCTCATATATACATCTTGGTCTAGACCGATAGGAACAACAACAGGTAAATCGTAATCTAGTGTTGGTTGTAAAATATGTGCAGCCTGGATAAAGGTATAATAACTTGTACCAACATTCTCCTCTCCATTAAGACCTAGTGCTGCTTTTACGGCATTATATGTTTGATTGATAGAGAAAGTAAGAGCCAAATAATGTATCCTCGGTGTTATGCTTGATATATATGCATGTACATTTTCAGGTTTAAAACCAATAGCAAAAATATCAATTGCATTCTGAATTGCTAGACCATATGTTTCCTCTAAAGTATCAACTTTTCTAAACACGTATTTCTCGTCATCTGAAAAAGGTAGAAAATACTTACAATTATATTTATTCTGTAAATATCGAATTAAATCAAATAATATTAGATGACCAAAGTGTAGATCATTCGACGGTCCTCTACCACTAATAATAGCAAATGATTTTCCTTTCTCGACTCTATCCAAGATTTTATCAAAATCTCTGTGTGCAAATACCACATGTCTTCTGAAGAATAGATGCTCTGTTCCAATTCTAGAGATAATTTTATCTATTTTTGAGATACCAAATTCTTTCAAAATTTGGTCATAATCTTCTCTCTTTTCAATATCATGGGGTTCCATACTATGATTCATTTTTACACCTCATAAAAGAAAAATTACAATTAAAAGCTTGATTATATGGTACTGGATTCTCCTCTAACACGTAAATTAGCAGAAAAAACCTAAGAAAAGCTATTTCCAGTCCAAGTTACCACTCTCATTTGATTTTTAGAAAAACACTTTATAAGAATATCGTCCAAAGTAAAACAATGAAAAATTGGTTTGATTCTTATTCAATGTTGGTAAAATCAACACCTTTTAAGATTGAGAAAAAACATGGTGTAATAATAGGTTTCAATGTCAATATTGACAAAATTATAGCAGTAAATCCGCTAATTGTTAGTAAAATAACAATGTCTGATATAATTAGTAAGATTGAGTTGAAAAAGGAACTTCCTCTGTATATTGAAAATAACATTGATTTTCTTTCATGGTTATTTCATTCTATCGAATTCGAGAAAGCAGATGAAATTGTGACTAACTCTAAATCGCTTATAGATTGGATTGAGAACACTTTTGATATCAAAGATATAAGAATTGGAGGACAGGCAGGAATCATTGCCAATTTATATAGCAGACTCGGTTTAAAACCTGTACTTTTAAGTTTGCCAGTACAAACTGTTGAACTTACTAATTTATTACATCAGAACATTCTAACCGTTTTAAAAGATGATTCAGGTTATTCTGTTGATAAGATTTCCAATATTAAGAACACAGTAGGAAAACCAATCTCTCAGTATGTATTCGAATTTGCTA
>CAZJUB010000081.1:0-2727 GCA_964549075.1 uncultured archaeon
AGAAGAATGTTTCAAGATATTCTTCTTCCGCATGAGTTACTTCATTCTGAGTCATAGAGAATCACTCTATCTCTGAGAGAATCTATTCACCTTTGAATTCAGGTTTTCTCTTCTCGAAAACAGCTGTTATTCCTTCTCTTATATCTTTAGTTCTAAAGCATCTCCTAGTTCCTCTTCTTTCTGCTCTGTACCCACCTTTAACAGATGTCGAGACACCTTTATTTACTGCCTTCTTAGCTACTTTAACAGCTATTGGCGCAGTTCTAGCAATAGATTCAGCAAGTGTTATAGCTTCTTCCTTTAGCTCATCTGCCGCAACTATTTTGCTAATAAAACCTATCTCAAGAGCCTCTTCTGCAGAAAATCTCTTTCCAGTATAAATCAACTCTTTAGCTGCACTTAAACCCACAATCTTTGGCAAACGATAAGTTCCTCCCCAACCAGGTGTTAATCCGACGGATGTTTCTGATTGAGCAAAGGCAGCAGTTTCAGCTGCAATACGTATATCACATGACAGAGCTAACTCCATCCCTCCTCCCATTGCATATCCATTGATAGCAGCAATGACTGGAATTGGTTGCCTTTCTATTCTAGCAAATACTTTTTGTCCTTTCTTAATTGCACTCATTATTCTCCAACCTAGACTGGAAGCCCACTTTAAATCAACACCAGCACACCAGCTTTTCCCCTCAGAGTAAATTATCACTGATCTAATGTTCGGTTTCTTCTTTAATGACTTAAAAGTTACTTCAAGTAAATCAAGTAAATCTTTATTCAACGCATTCAGTTTGTTCTGACGGTTCAAAGTTATAAGTAAAATATTATTATTTTCTCCTACTGTTTCAGTCAATAAAAGAGGTTCATTTTCTGCCATAGATTTAATTTAGTTTGTTCTTATCTAAATGTTTTTTGTAGTGAATATACGACAAAAATAGCGGAAAAGTAAAATACTCTATCTTTGTACTTTTAGGAGCTTAAAATCACATAATAGAGAAACGGATAATACTAGAATAATACAAAATTAACACAATTTATTCTGCTTTCCCATATCCTCCACCACCAGGAGTCTCTATAATAACAACATCTCCCCTTTTTATTTTCCGTGTTATTTTAGCTGGTAGAAGTATAGTCTCTTTATTAGTTTTCAAAATATTCTTTCCCTTTGCACCATCCTCTCCTCCAAACAAACCAAATGGTGAATATTTTCTCCTCTCACTTTGAATTGATAGCATTGCTTCATCAGCCACCAACTCAATAGATCTGCGAACACCATTGCTTCCTGACCACTTGCCCTTCCCACCTGTATTAGGAATAATAGAATACTCATGAATTCTTAGAGGATAGTATTTCTCTAAAACTTCTATAGAAGTGTTCCTTGTATTTGTCATATGACTGTGTTTAGCATTTGGAGGAGTATAACCTTTTCCAGCACCTATCCCTCCTGCAATTGTCTCATAATAAGTAAACTGTACTCCATTTGGACCTATTCCCCCAATAATTGTATTATTCATTGTACCACTACTTGCAGCTGGAATTGCATCTGGGAATAATTGGGAGAAAACTCCGAGTATCACATCAGTTATTCTCTGGCTGGTTTCGACATTACCTGCAGCAACACCTGCTGGTGGGAGAGGATCAATCAATGTTCCCTTTTTTGTTATTACATCTAGAGGTTCATACAAGCCGTTATTTGTCGCATACTCTCTAGAAACTAGACATCGCATAACATAATAGGTAGCAGAAAGGGTTACTGCATGGGTAGCATTAATGTTACCTTCAACTTGAGGATCGGTTTTACTATAATCAATTCTGAGTTTGTCTTCTTTTCTTTCAACTTCAGCTGTTATTGCTATAGGTTCATCCTTTACGCCATCATTATCCATGTAATCAGTAAAACTGAATATCTCATTTTCAGGTATAGTTTTGATAAGTTCTAATGAAGCATTTCTTGATCTTTCATTTAGAAAATCAATGATCTGTTGAACTCGCTCTAATGAATATTTCTTGAGGATAGTGTGAAACTTCTTTTCTCCTATTTTTGTAGAAGCTAGCTGTGCGTGAATGTCTCCTTTTCTCTCATCTGGTACCCTAATATTAGATAAAAACTCATCAAACCATTTTTGATTTAAAACACCATCTCTCTCCAGAATTGTAGGATTAATAACATACCCTTCTTCTTCCAGAGTATACTTTCCACTCGGCATAGACCCCGGGACTACACCTCCCACATCAGCGTGGTGACACCTGTTTGCTATGTATCCTACAAGGATTTTATTAAAGAAGATAGGTTTTACAACAGCTATATCTGGTAAATGAGTTCCTCCCAAATAGGGATTATTTGTTATATAGATATCCCCATCACGAATATTCTCTTCTCCAAAATGCTTGATAAGTGCTTGTAAACCTTCTGGTATTGCCCCTAGATGCACAGGTATATGTTCTGCTTGTGCGATTAACTTTCCATCTTTATCCATTATTGCACTAGAAAAATCCAATCTATCACGTATATTTGGCGAGAAAGCTGAACGTTGGAGAACAATTCCTGTTTCCAAAGCAACATTTGTTAACGCTTGGTTAATCACTTGTGCTTCTATTAGGCTAAACTTGGAACTCATTTCATTTCCTCCATAATAATATACCCTAATTTATTCACACTTCCTTTAACTTTCGGAGGAATTACTGTCGTTGTATCCAACTGATCTACTATACAGGGTCCTTCAAGTATAT
>CAZJUB010000081.1:2827-11569 GCA_964549075.1 uncultured archaeon
GGAATTACTGTCGTTGTATCCAACTGATCTACTATACAGGGTCCTTCAAGTATATTGTTTGCCAGAAGTCGTGTTTTATCATAAACAGGAGTATCTATCCAATCACCTTCAAAATTCACTTTTCTACTCGTTTTATAAGCCTCTTCTGATGGTCGATCTTTTCCAATCTTCAGTTCTGGTAATTTAATTCTCGGAACAAGACCTATTCCACTTACTGAAGTGTTTACAATTTCTACATGTAATTCTTTATCAAACCAAGAATATGTCTGATTATGTAGAACTTGAAAACGCTCAATAACTTGTTGTAGTTGTTTCTTAGTTAAAGGATATTCTATATCTAAAGTCAGAAAGTCAGATTGCCCTACATATCTCATATCCAGAGAATATTGGAATCTCTGATCTGCTTTTGCTACATCTTCGCCTGTTAAGACTGTAACAAGATTCTGCTTAAGTTCTTGCAATTTACTATTAACGTCGTCTAAATCAAGGTTATCTGTTGTTTGAAGAAATGATTGAGTTTTTTCATGTTTGATGTCTGAGGAGATAAGTCCAAATGCCGACCAGACCCCAGGGAATGGTGGAATGATGACTCCGCCCATTTCCAATTCTTGAGCAATTTCCCATGATTGTAACGGTCCTGCCCCTCCAAAACCTAAGAGAGCAAAATCTCTGGGATCTAACCCTCGTTGAATCGTTACCACTCTAATTGCATTTGCTATATTATTATTCAGAATTCTTCTTATTGAGATAGCTAGTTCATCTATGGATTCTATGTCTAGAGGGAAGGGAGAAGATTTTATTTCTTCATAGAGATCATTCAAACACTTGATGGATTTATTTTTGTCTATATTCAGATTTCCAGCAAAATTACTTTCATGAACATATCCTAGGTAGAGATTAGCATCAGTTAAAGTTACTAACTGTCCTCCAAGAGAATAACAAGCTGGTCCTGGGTTTGCTCCTTGAGATTCTGGTCCTACTGTTAACAATCCATCTTTGAACTTAGCTATAGAACCACCTCCACTTCCTATAGTTTCTACATCTACCATATTAGCAACAAGTGGAAAACCGCCAAAGTTTCTCTCTCTTAGCACTATTGGTCCTTCTATCAAAGCAGATACATCTGTAGAGGTTCCGCCTATATCTAAAGACACCAAATGCGTTCTGTTGAGATGTTCCAAACTTTCAGCTGCAGCTAACACCCCTCCTGCCAATCCCGAATAGAGTGTCTGTATTCCTGATTTGCCAATGGTTGCTACATCACTCATTCCTGTATTTGATTGCATAATCAGGAGAGGGGAATTGATGCTATTCTCTAACAATTTGTTCTGCAACCTTAATAGATACGAATTCACAACAGGACTAACTTTAGCATTAACAATTGTTGTCACTGCTCGTTCGTATTCTTTTATTTGAGGGCTTATCTCAAATGACGTGAAAACATTGAATCCTTCTTTATTCAGGAATTGACTAATAATATGCTCGTGTGCAGGATTTAAGAAAGAAAACAAGAAAGAGACAGCTGTTGTTTCAATTGTTTTAGACTTCAGAGTGGTATATAAATCATGAAATGATGTTAGATCAATTGTTCTCAGAATCTTACCTTCACTATCAATGCGTTCATCAATTTCATACAGAAAGTCCTTGTTGAAATTAATAGGATATTTCTGTTTAAACTTCAAATTGTACAATTCTGATCTTTGCTGTCTTCCTATCTCGATAATATCCTTGAACCCTTTTGTTGTTAGGAAAGCAATAGGAGGACATTTATCCTCCAAAAAAGCGTTTGTACCTATAGTTGTTCCATGAACAATGAGTCCCACATCGTTTTTTTGAAAGTGAAACTTTTCCATAACTTCGTTAAATCCAAAGATTATACCCTCACTTGGATCGTTAGGAGTTGTTGGAGTTTTCCAAGCTTGAATATACCCTTCCGAGACAATAACATAATCTGTAAAAGTTCCTCCGGTATCTATACCAATTCTCACAGGTTGTTGTGTATCATTGTTCAAAGCTGTTCATAGGAAGAAGAACCTATGCAAATTTAAAGTTTAGCAGAGAATCAGTTGTCCATTAAAGAAGTAAAGATTCTGCGTTTTTGCCTTATTCTCCAAAGTGTACTTCCACTCATTTTCTGCTTGTCTTATCAAATTCTTGTGTTTTGTATCTCTCATTTTATTCATCATTCTCTATTGGTTGGGTGTTCATCTGTAAGGTAGCTAAGGCTAAAGACGAGTAGATTTCACACCCTCACAATAGATACGAATTAAGGTATAAAAACACCAAAAACAGAAAATCAAAAACAAGTAGATCAATCAATTATATCTAGCAAAACCTAACAGGAAGTTGTGCATTATGTTTAAATAAAATTTCTAGAAAGCATTATTCGTTGAGTATTATGAATAAAAAAATCAGAAGGAAACTGGTTAAAATTCAAAGAGGAGAGATTAATGGTCAGCTTATCTATTCAAAATTATCAAAACTTCAAAAGGATGAAAAAAACAAAGAAATTCTAGAACAAATCGCTTCCGAAGAAGCAAAACATTATGAAACTTTTAAAAGATATACTAAAACAGATGTTAGCCAATCCAAATTTCAAGTGGCTATTTATACAATTATGGCTGTTCTCTTAGGATTAACTTTCACACTCAAATTATTGGAACGATTCGAAGGTAAAACGATAATAGGATACAACAAATTGCTTGAATACATACCGGAACTTGCGTCAATTATTAAAGACGAAGAAGAACATGAAAAACGACTTCTTGGATTATTAAATGAGAAGAAACTCAATTATATTGGTTCTATTGTTTTAGGTCTGAATGACGCTTTAGTAGAACTCTCTGGTGCTCTAGCAGGTTTTACCTTAGCTATCCAAAAAAGCAGAACAATTGCTTTAATGGGATTAATAACTGGTATTGCAGCTACACTTTCCATGGCCGCTAGCGAATACCTTTCACAAAGACAAGAAACAAATCGCTCTGAAGCATTGAAATCAAGCCTTTACACTGGTCTATCATATGTCGTCACAGTTGTTTTTCTAATACTACCATATTTCTTGATCACTAGCCCCTTTGTAAATTTAGGAGTAATGATGGGGATTGTTATTACAATTATTCTAATTTTTACTTTCTACATATCAGTGGCAAAAGATTTTTCGTTCAAGAAGCGTTTCTTTGAGATGGCTCTGATAAGTATTGGTGTGGCACTCTTGTCCTATGGTATTGGTTGGCTAGTAAAAACATATTTTGGGTTGCAAATCTGATTGTTCATTTTATCCTTTGAATTTCATTAAATAAGAAAAAACAGATGGACTCATTCTCAATTTATATAGTTGATAACTTCTAATAGCTGGTAAAATGGAAATCAAAAGCGATTCGAAATAAGAGTACGTTTAATTACTTGAGTAAGCACTCTATATATTAGATTAACATGAGACGTGGAAGAAGACCTCTTAGAAGACCTATTGGAAGACCAATGCGTCCTTTACGAAGGGCAGTCAGAGTTGCTCGAAGACGCAGAAGAAGAATACGTCGAACCAGAAGATTTCTTTTTGGAACAGCTGTAGTCTTAGCTGTTGCAGGGAGTCTGAATAATTATAAGATGAACCAAGACGATCTTTCTAAATTAGAGCAGCATTATCAGAAACCTGCTGAGGAGTTAACAGAAGCTGAGTTATTGCAGGGTATGAGAAAACTGGGTATAAAGCATCTAGAACTGGATGAAGATGAAGAGAACGCTATTGTTGACGAAATAGGGGAAGAATAAATAACCAAACAAATCGACAAATTTACCCCATAACTTTTTTTGTAACTTGAAAAGCATTATTAGTAAAATTGCATATCGTATGGTAGTGAAAAATAATGTTTCAAAGGGTCAGGAATGTATGGAAACCTGCAAATTATCAAGGTAAGAGTAAGATGAGATCTTATTTTGAAGGATGGTATTTTAAGATAGTAGATAAAACAGAAGAAAATATCTATGCCATTATTCCTGGAGTTTCGTTCGAAGAAGATGGGAAAAAGATAGCTTTCATACAGTTCTTTGATGGGAAAAAAGCTGTAATGGAGTTCTTTGAATATGAGTTTGAGGAATTTCAAGTTGCAAAGAATGCTTTTGACGTAAGAATAGGAAAGAATAGGTTCAACACTGAATTCTTAGAAATAGATATCAAAAAGGATAACCATTCTATAAAAGGAAAAATAAAAAATTCGAGCCTAAAAGGGTGGCCAATAAAACCACTATCGCCGGGAGCGATGGGGTGGTACAGATTTGTCCCTTTTATGGAATGTTATCATGCTGTTATCGGATTCGATCATTCATTAGAAGGTGAGTTAGAAATCAACGGTAAGAAAATAGATTTCACTGGTGGGAAGGGCTATATCGAAAAAGATTATGGGAGGAGCTTTCCGCGCTATTATCTTTGGTTACAATCAAATCATTTTGACACTCCAGATACATCTATTATGGCTTCTTTTGCTAAGATTCCATGGTTAGGTAGTGCTTTTGATGGATATATTGTAGGTCTATATCACAAAGGGAAAGTCTATCGTTTTACCACATATACTGGAGCTAAAGTGACAAAACTACAAATCGGAGAAAAACGGATTATTATGCATTTTGCTGATAAGAAGCGAAGACTTGAGATAGAAGCTTATAAATCTGAAGGAGTACATTTAGCTTCACCTGTGGAAGGTTCTATGACAGGACGTATTTTGGAAAGTATTACAGCAGATGTAAAAGTCAAACTAATTGCAGTTGATAAGAAGGAAGAGAAGATAATCTTTGAAGGTAAAGGACGAAATGCTGGTCTCGATATTGGAGGGAAGGTAGAGGAAATAAAAGAAGTATAGTTTTTGTTAAGAATGATTATTCCTAATGCAAACTATTTTATTGCTTTTAAGCTTTATTTGTCCTATGAATGTTTATCATGTAATTAAAAACGATTTACACCCTCTAGATAAACCTTACAAATTTCTTAATGGTGACGTGTATGTTATTGAAACAAATACTGAATTGTGGATTTGGTTAGGTTCTAAGTCCTATGCTGATGATAAAGCAGTAGGAGCATGGGGAGCTAAAGTAGCAGAAGAGAAAAATAAAGATTTGAAGATTAAATCCATTATGGAGGGAGAAGAACCAGCTAAATTCAAAGACTTAATCGAATTTGAAATTGTAGAAGGGGATACACCCGGCTTCTTAAAACATTTTGAAAAGAAAATTGAAAAAGATATGCGTTTGCTTCAAGTCAAAGAAGATGAGAAAGGGGAAGTAGACATCATAGATGTTCCAGTAGGATATCAATATTTCAAATCAGATGATGCTTTCGTGCTCGATGCTTTCAAAGATATTTACATATGGATAGGTAAAGATAGCCAGATAAAAGAGAAATACGAAGCAGGAAGAATATCAAGAATATTAGAGATCAAAAGAAAATTTGCCCCAATAGTATATGTCATTGAAGAAGAAAATGAACCTGAAGGTTTTCGTGATATGGTTTTCAAACTAGGAATAAAAGATGGAGTAATTGAACTTAGATCAACTGTAAGTAAGAAAGAAGAAAAGAAGGGCAAGAGATGGTGGGAATTCTGGAAATAAAGAAAGTTGATTTCAACATTCCCTATTCTATTCTTTTTTTATTTTATTTATTGTATTAATTGCTGATAATGCTGCTAACCAACTTGTTTTAGGATTTATTGGAGAGGGATTATTCTCAAAACTAAACTTGTATTTACCAACTTCCGATTCTATTTCTATGGTATGAATATTTTGTGAAATTGTTGGATCAGCAATTATCTCAACAAAGGTTCCTTCTGGTCCTAGAGTAGAAAGAGCTAATCTAGCAGCCACATTAACGCTCTTCGGAAAATATGTTGCAGCTTGTTTTGCATTTCCTTCGAATACCTTAACAGGGTTTGTTTTGCTTAACTTAATTTTATGTTGTGCAACATAATTGCTATTTTCAAATACTTTGTTAGGTTTTCTTGTTTGTAATGTTGCAGAAACTATCTTATTAATCTTAATTGATTCGATACAATCAAATCCTCCTATAGCTCCAGATGATAGAAAAATTCTGCTTTTACTTATCTTATCAAGATTTTGGAATTTAGAGTAAAGGTTGTCTATGGTAATAAATGCTCCAATACTCATAGGAATGAAATACTGCTTACTCTTTACAACAGCATCAAAAACTTCCGATACTGCTTGTTGAACTGCGCATTCTACAAGAATATCACAGTCTTGAAAATCTGTTATATCTTTCATAAGTCTGAAGGTTGGATATTTCTTGTGAAAAGTTTCTATGATCTCTTTATCTATATCATATACAGCTTGAATGACTGCATTTTCTATTGTACCATCAATAACAGCGTTGATAATAGTGTTGCCAATATACCCTAAACCTATAATTCCTATTTTTTTCATCAGTTATTACGCCTTGTTGGAACTATCTAAGTGCTTCGTAATCAGCTACCCAGTCAGAGACTTCATTTAACCTCTTTATTTCATCTTCATCTAATTTCAGTTCTAATGCCCCTAGATTATCTTCTAGCTGCTTAACACTGTTTGCTCCTACGATAGGAGCTGTTATGAAATCTTTGGTTAAGATCCAAGCTATAGCTACCTGTGTCATTTTTGCTTCCTTAGTTTCAGCAATCTCTTTAACTGTTTCATGTATCTTCCATCTTTTTTCAGTAAAATATCGTTTCTGAGCTCCTTCACTTCGAGGAGTATCAGGTAAAGGACCATCTTTAGAATATCGGCCTGTTAGAAAACCTCCTGCTAAAGGGCTGTAAGAAATGACTCCTAAACCGTATTTTCTGATAACATGTTCCATCTGGTGTTCAACAAGCATACGTCTAACTATACTATAAGGAGGTTGAACGGTTTCAAAACGAACATATCCTTTCATTTTACTTACCCAAAATGATTCTACCAACATCCAGGGATGGATATTGGAAGCTCCGATATAGTTCACCAAACCGTTATCAACTAACATATTCAAAGCATGAAGTGTTTCCTCTATTGGGGTATCATCATCAAAGCTATGTATTTGGTAGAGATCTATCCAATCTGTTTGAAGTCTTCTTAAACTACCTTTGATTGCTTGATGAACATGCCTTCTGGATAAACCTCGATTATTAATATCGTCAGACATTGATCCCCGGAGTTTAGTAGCTAAAACAAGATCATCTCTAGTTCCTCTATCTTTTAACCAGCGGCCAATGATCTCTTCTGTCTTTCCTGGATAACCATTATCAGCCCACCAACCATAAACATCAGCAGTGTCAAAACAGTTGATACCTAATTCAAGAGCTCTGTCCATAATTTTGAAAGACTCTTCTTCCTCTACTCGCCAACCAAATTGCATACTCCCTAAAACAATTGGAGAAATTTTTACTCCAGTAGAACCTAATCGTTTGTATTCCATAAGAAACAGAGGTTACAGCAAAGATAAAAATATTAGCCTTTCTCAATTTATATTCTCATTTATTCGAAAATTCCTTTGATAAAATAGAAGATTTTTACTAGTATAGAAACAGGTTTGGTCTTTGTTGCATATTTTGCTACATTGTCTTGGCGGTTGTGCATTAGTCTATGTTCACCCATACAATGGGGATGGATTAGCATCTTGCATCTATTACACATTGCAAAACTAGCTCCACAAGTTTTCTTTCCCTCATCTAAAGATTTACCGCATTGACCACAGTTACCGAACACAGGCATAGGAATTTGAGAGTTTAAACACTTATCAAGGTAATGTCAGAGACTGATAATTACATCCTTAGACTTCTTCCCGTTCATGTATTCAATATCAATTCTACCTATAGTGACACGGTTTATGGATTGTTCAGTAAGCTGTTCTTTAGCTACTTCTTCAGGTTTGTTATCTAATTTGTTGATCATATTCTCTAAAGCAACCTTCTTCTCTTCAAAATCCTTAAGAAAACGCACCTTTCCTCTGAACTGTACTGTTGCATATAAATGATCACATGCTCCTTGAATGTATCCTTCATCAATTAAAGCCTGTCCCCAAATAATGGGATTTTTTGTCAAGATATCTATCTTCTTTCCCTCGCTTGCACAATGAAAGAATAAACAATGTTCTTTAGGATCGTAACCGTGACTTAAGGTGGTCAGATAAGGTTCGTTATCTTGACACATAGCAATTGTAATATGTTTAACTTCTTCTAATATATGCTGTATTTCTTTAATATCTAGTATTGCTTTTTCTTTCCTTCTCATTCCACGCATGAGCATCACTGGAAAGAGGATAAAATAAAGGTTACTAAAATCTTCACTCTTTTTTTAGCATGAAGGTAATGACTCCTTCTTCTAAAAAGTCCCAATGAAGATGAGTCATTGTTACTTCCTTTTCTAGAGTAAAATATTTTTGAATTGTTTTCATTACCAAAGGTTTAGCGATTCTCCAATTGTTTATGTGTTTCAAAGCTAGAATAAGTTTTCCACTTGATTTTAATAATCGTTTAAATTCTTTTACCAGCTGTTCTATGCCTTCCAAACCTTGTCTGTTAGCTATTGCTCCTATAACATCGAAAACAAGAACAAAATCCACAATTTCTTCTTCTAACGGTAGAGAAAAACTTCCACCGGTTTTTATAGCTTCTATCTGTGTAGTTAAATCATATTCCTCTGCTCTCTCGTTAATTTCATCAATAACAATCTGTTCTTTATCGATAGCAAAGACTTTACCTGTTGTTTTTACAATTCTAGCAGCAGGGA
>CAZJUB010000081.1:11579-11877 GCA_964549075.1 uncultured archaeon
ATAGTTTCCAGCACCGCAACCAAAGTCTAGAACAAAAGAACCTTCTTTTATACCGAGTTCAGTAAGAAAAAATTCAGCTAAATTGTTATGCCATTCTCTCAGAGCTTCAGTTGCTTCGGGAATATAATGAAGTCTAAAACTACACACAAGAAAATAAAGAGTAAGATACTAATAAGATTTGGTGTAGAATAGAAAAAAGTCCAGAGAAGGAAAGGAAGAAGCTAGCCTGAGAAACATTGGGATGAATGTGGAAACAATCTTGGAGCCACCTAGCAGATTAATCAGCTAGCTTCATTTA
>CAZJUB010000082.1:0-2388 GCA_964549075.1 uncultured archaeon
TACTCTTGTACATAACGTTCATAACAAAATTCTCATCTCCAATTAATAAACTATGGAAATCACAAATTTTGAGGAAAAATAATAAGAAACTGTTAAAACGAATGATTTTTATCTAAAACAGATTTATTGTTAGTTGTGAAAAATAAATATTTTTTAAGATGTATTACTTGTAAAAAAGAATTCGAACCCGAACCAGGACGCTATTATTGTGAAGACTGTGGGAAGATAATGGGAACCTTAGAGGTTGTATACGATTATGAATCACTGAAATCAAATTCCTCTATCAAAGAAAGAAAATTTGACAAGAAAGCATCTATGTATCAATTTGATTTTTTATTGCCAACTGAACCAAAGCTAAAACTAGATGATTATGTGGGCGGAACTCCACTATATACATTTGATCTTTTAGGAAGGAAGGATGTTTTAGTAAAATATGATGGATCTAATCCTTCTAGTTCATATAAAGATCGAGCAAGTTCCATTGCTATCAATAAAGCTATTGACGAGGGGAATGACATACTTTTTTGTGCTTCAACAGGAAATGCTGCTTCCTCTTTAGCTATGTTAAATGCTCATACTGATATGAAAACCTACATTTTCGTTCCAGCAGCTATCCCTGATGGTAAAAGGGCACAACTTGAAATTTCTGGTGCAGAGGTTTATGCTGTTCAAGGTACATATGACGAAGTTTATGATCTTTCTCTTGACTTAGGTTTGAAAAAAGGTTGGTATTGTCGTCACGCTGCAATCAATCCCTATTTACTAGAAGGGAAGAAAACAGGAGCTTTTGAGATAGCAATTCAAAACAATTTTAAAATTCCAGATTATGTTTTAGTTGGAGTTGGAGATGGTACTGTTGTAAGCTCACTCTATAAAGGATTCTGGGAATTTAAAGAGATAGGTTTAACTGACAAAATCCCTAAAATTATCGGTGTTCAAGCAGAAGGGATTCCAGCAATCAAAGAAGCTTTTGAAAAAGGAAAGCCATACAAACCAATATCAATTCAAGGAAACACCATTGCAGACAGTATTTCTGTTGGTAAACCTAGAGATGTAATAAAAGCATGTACTTATGTTGGAGAAAGCGGAGGATATTTCGTTTCTCTCACCGATGAAGAGATTCTTGATTCAATTAAAGAATTAGGTAGAATCACAGGTATTTTCGCAGAACCTGCTGGAGCAGTTCCTTACGGAGGACTAAAAAAACTTATTTACGAAAATAAGATTACTAAATCAGATACTGTATGTCTTGTTATTACAGGTAATGGTCTTAAAGATGTTAAAGCTGTAGAAGGATCAATTAGCAAAACTACTTTTACAGCTGAAGAAGTAATTAAAAGGTTTGAATGATGAAATTTGTACTCAATAGAGAGTTAGTAGAGAGTGATGAATCACCTAATGAACACACTCTTGATTTCTTAAGAAAAAGAGGATTAACAGGTGTAAAAGAAGGTTGCCATGAAGGAGACTGTGGGGCATGCATGGTCTTAGTTGGAGAGCTTATAGAGGGAAGAGTCAGATATAGAGCAATTAATTCATGCATCCTACCTTTAGGTAAAGTGGAAGGAAAACATGTAGTCACTGTAGAAGGAGTTAATCTCGTAGAACGTTTAAATCCTGTTCAACAAGCGATTTTCGACGAAGGAGGTTCACAATGTGGCTATTGTACACCTGGATTTGTTATGGCTCTAATGGCTTATTTTCTCAATGAAGATCTGAAAGACACTAATATTATGATAGCTATTGAAGGAAATATCTGCAGATGTACTGGATATAACTCTATTCTTCGAGCTGCAAATATTGCAAAGGAAAAAATAGAATCTCTTGATGATTCTAAAGGTAGAATTCAAGCTTTAGTTGAAGCAGAATTTCTGCCAAAGTATTTTCTTGAGATTCCCAAGAGATTGGAACAAATTCAAATAATTCATGAAAATAAAAAGGGAACTTATGTTGCTGGAGGAACAGACCTTTTTGTACATAGACAGAAGGCAGAAAATCCCGTTTTTCTTGCAGATTTAGGATTTGATAAAATCTGGACAGATGAAAAGTATGTTTACATCGGTTCGGCTGTTGACATAGAATCTATTCGAAAATCAGAGGAACTTAATGCTTTATATGATTCAGCTAAACATCTATCTCGAGTTTCAACCTTACCTATTAGACAACAAGCTACAGCTGGAGGGAATGTTGTAAATGCATCTCCTATTGGTGATTTAGCTATTTACTTCTTAGCATTAGATGCAGATATTAGTTTACTCTTAGATAAAGAACGAAGAATAATGAAGTTGAAAGATTTCTTCAAAGGATACAAGATTTTAGATCTTAAAGAAGGGGAAATTTTAGAGTGGTTTAGAATTAAGAAAGAGAAAAAGTTTCTTTCTTTTGAAA
>CAZJUB010000082.1:2488-11811 GCA_964549075.1 uncultured archaeon
GAAATTTTAGAGTGGTTTAGAATTAAGAAAGAGAAAAAGTTTCTTTCTTTTGAAAAAGTAGCTAAGAGAATGTATATGGATATTGCTAGTGTGAATAGTGCTTTATCTCTTAAAATGGAGGATAATACGATTAAAGAACCTCACCTCTCTGGTGGTGGTGTTGCACCTATTCCTAAATATCTAGAAAAGACTTGTCAATATTTGGAAGGAAAGGAATTAACAGCTGAACTAGTTAAGGAAGCCGTAAAAATTGCTGACTCAGAGATTAGTCCTATCGATGATGTTAGAGGGAGTGCAAAATACAAACGTCTGTTATTACGACAGCTGATTTATGCTCATTTTATTACTTTAAAGCCTGAACTGGAGGTAGCACTATGAAAAACGAGCTAATTACTTCACATACAACAGGAGAATCAACTTTTGTTGATGATATCCCTGAACCCAAAAGCACTCTACATACAGCTGTTTTTGTTTCTAGTATTCCTCATGGAAAGATAAAATCATTAAATTTAGAAAAAGCTAGAAAAGCTGAAGGAGTAGTACTTATTGTTACAGCTGAGGATATTCCAGGAGTAAATCAAGTAGGTAGAATTATTCAAGATGAAGAGCTTTTTGCAGAAGAGAAAGTGGATTTTATAGGGCAACCTATTGCTGCTATTTACGCAGAAACAATTGAGCAAGCGAAAAAAGCAAAGGAATTAATAGAAGTTGAATATGAACCTTTACCTGCTGTTTTTGATCCCCGAGAAGCAGCTAAAAAGGGGATGTTAATTGCTCCTTCTAGAACTATTTCGTTAGGTGATACAGAATCAATTTGGGGGAAGTGTCATACTATAGTGGAAGGTGTAGCTGAATCAGGAGGGCAAGAACACATCTACATGGAAACACAAGGTTGTGTTGGAATACCGAAAGAGGATGGAGACATTTTACTTTATTCAAGTACTCAAAATCCTTCAACGGTTCAAAACATTGTCAGTAATGTTCTTGGTTTTGATATGAACAAAATTGAAGTGGATGTAAAACGTCTAGGAGGTGCTTTTGGAGGAAAAGAAGACCAAGCTACTCATTGGGCTTGTATTTGCGCATTAGGTGTTTACCATACTCAACGTCCAGTAAAAATAATCCTTGAAAGACAAGAAGATATCACAATCACAGGAAAACGTCATCCTTATTCTTCCGATTATAAGTTGGGTCTAGATGAAAATGGTAAAATCTTAGCTTACACTGTTGATTTCTATCAAAATGGAGGAGCTGCAGCTGACCTTTCTACTCCAGTATTGGGAAGAACGATGTTTCATGCGACTAATGCATATTTTATCCCCAATGTCAGGATAACGGCTTACTCGTGCAAAACTAATCTTGTTCCATTTACAGCTTTCAGAGGATTTGGAGGACCTCAAGGTATGTTTGTAATAGAGTGTGCTCTAGCCCATGCTGCAAAAAAATCGGGAATTGATATTGAAGAATTACAGGAGAAAAATCTTTTGAGAGAAGGAGATCAATTTCCTTATGGAATGAGGGTAGAAAAAGCACAAGCTGAGAGAAGCTATTCTCAAGTCCTTAAAGATTCTAATTTTGTTAAACTAAAAGAAGAGCAGAAGAAATTCAACTCTGAAAACAAATTCATCAAGAAGGGGCACTATGTCATGCCAGTATGTTTTGGTATTTCTTTCACAGCAGCTTATATGAATCAAGCTGGAGCTTTAGTGAACCTCTACTATGATGGTAGTGTGAATGTAAGTACAGCAGCTGTAGAGATGGGTCAAGGAGTTAATACGAAAATAAAATCTATCGCAGCTCGGACATTATCTGTAAATCCAGATAGAATAAGAATGGAAAGCACAAACACAAGCCGTGTGATAAATACTTCTCCTACTTCAGCCAGTAGTGGAGCTGACTTGAATGGTAAAGCTACAGAAATAGCTTGTAATGCACTTATGGTAAGATTGTTGAATGTTGCCAAAGAAAAATTAGGAGAAGGAGATATTACTCTAAAAGATGAAGTAGTTTATTTGAATGGTAAAAGAACTGATTTGGAATGGGAAGAACTAGTTATGGATGCTTATTTGAGCAGAGTGAATTTATCATCACAAGCTTACTATGCAACACCGAGGATTTATTATGATTCTGAAAAAGAGAAAGGAGATCCTTTTGCTTATCATGTCTTCGGAACAGCTATATTAGAAGTAACTGTTGATTGTTTAAGGGGTACTTATCAATTTGACAATGTCTATATTGCTCATGATGCTGGCATAAGTTTAAACTATTTAGTTGACTTAGGACAAGTCGAAGGAGGATTAGTTCAAGGTATGGGATGGATGACTCTTGAGGAGTTACAATACGAAAATGGAAAACTGATTTCTGATGTTTTAGCTACCTATAAAGTTCCTGACATTCATTTTGCCCCTAAAATTCACACTAAATTCTTAGAAGATGTGGAGAATCCTTATGCAGTTCTAAAATCTAAAGCTGTTGGTGAACCTCCTTTTATGTATGGTATTGGAGCATATTTTGCTATAAAAGACGCTGCTCAGGCTTTTAAAGACGATAAAGATTGGTTCTATTCAGCCCCTCTTACACCAGAGAAACTACTTCTATATTTATACGAGGATTAACTAAGATGAATGAAGAACAGTTCTGGAAGACAGCTTTAGAATCACTGTTAGAAGGAAAAGATGCTGTAATTATAGTTATAATACAGAGAATAGGTTCAGCTCCTAACGTTCCTGGAGCTAAAATGTTAGTAACTCACGACACTTCAATTGGTACTGTTGGGGGAGGTTCTTCAGAGCACAAATTGACTGAGCAAGCCAAGAACATGTTGAAAAACAAAAACATCAAGGTAGAAACAATCTTCTTAGATCATTCAGAAGGTTTAGGTGAAGAACACTCTGGTATGATTTGCTCAGGTTCTCAAACCTTTGCTTTCATTCTTCTCGGAAAGGATGACATTTCTCTAGTAGAAGAAATAAACGCTGCTTACTCAAAAGCTATTCCAGGGATTTTGATACTATCAAATGAAGGAATGAAATATGAGAGCAAAGAACAATTACAAAAGGATAAAATCTATATTAAAACCGATAGTGGTTGGGAGTATAAAGAAAATGTAGGTTTGCAGGATCACTTAATTGTAATAGGAGGAGGGCACGTATCTCTCGCATTATCAAGAATAATGAAGACACTCGATTTTCATATTACTATCCTTGACGATAGATTACATTTGTCAACGATGGAAAATAATTCATTTGCTCATGAAAAATATGTTATTTCTTTTGAGGACATTGAGTCTTATGTACCTGAAGGAAAAAACGTTTATGTAACTATTATGACTTTCGGACATGCTTCAGATGAGTTAATACTTGAGAGATTAGTTTCCAAAAATTATCGATATATAGGTATGATGGCTAGTGTTGTCAAAAAACAACAAGTCTTCACAAGTTTAGAGAAAAAAGGAATACCAGAAGAAGTATTATCTAAGGTTTATTCCCCTATAGGTTTAAAGATTAAAAGTGACACTCCAGAAGAAATTGCGGTTAGCATAGCAGCAGAAATCATCTCTGTTAGAAATTCATATAGATAAAATAAATAAAAACGAGATAATTAGTTTAAAGTGATATTATCTCATATCCTTCTTTTACCCACAACTCTAATGGGGTATGTCCAAACAGGTCATCGTGAATAGGTAAACCCTGCCTTTCTGCTGATTCCAACGCTCCTGCTGCAGTTGCACAGACTCTGCAAACTGAAGCAATAAGGTTGAATTTCTTCATATTTTCAAATTTATCATTAACATTTTCTTCATACATAGGAATTAATTTACATCCTTCACTTTCGAAGACTACTCCTACAGTATAGCCTTTTTCATGAAAATCTAAAACATTCATCATAACATGAGTAAAAACTCCTTTATTCGCAGACCACATAACAAAAAGTAATTTTTTCAAATAATCACCTAAAGAAGGTTAACAGATACCAATAAAACTTTTACTAAAAAAGGCTGAAATGGTGAGATTAGAATCTCACAGTAGCAATCTTGTATGCATCGAAAACAGGTGTAAGGATACCTTCTTCAATAAATTCAAAAATTATTGGCAAGCCTTTTTCAATTTTTACATCCTCTAATTCATCAAAAATACGACTAATTGTAACATTTTCATGATTGATTATGTAAGTTGCTAAAGTTTTGCGTAATCCATTAAATTCCTCTACTTGAGCAACTTTGTAAGGTGATATTATAAAGGGATAGAATATCCATAAATGAATTTCTTTCATGATTTTCTCTGTTATACCTTGAAGATTTGTTCTAAAAACTTCAGTTGAACCATCCCAATCTTCCCCAATTTGGCTGAACATTTTTGCGAACCAATCACTAACTACTGTGAGTTTTTCCTCAATTTCCTCATTTAATTCAGTCTCTGAAAAAGTATATATGGTAAAGTTACCTGATTCTGAACCTGTAACATAGAAGTTTTTATACTGTAAGCGTTTTACAGAACCTGCACGATCTCCTCTTAATTCTATTCCCATTGAGGAAATTGCAGTAAGAAAACCTGTTATTAAAGAAGGATCCAAGGAAATTTCTGATCCCAAATCCATCTCATACACTGGTAGTCCTGTAGCCTTATGAACAGCGATTAATTTGGTAATTGATAAAACACTTTCATAAATACCATAAATTCTGGTAAAAAGAGTTTTTTCTGACCGTTTAGAACCTTCAACTCTTCGTCTAGCAATAAAGATTGTAGGAATAAGTATAGCAGCTAAACCTAAAATTCCTATGATTACATAAAGAAATGGTGGAATGCCTCTATTTGGATTACGTATGGAAATTGACTTGATGGAGAGATTAGTTTTTGGTTGGTACCCATCATGAGTTATTGTAATAAAGACATGAACACTTGTTGCCGGAGTTTCTAAAACTCTAAAAGTGATATAATAATCTCCATTTATTTCATATTGTTCAATAAGCTCAGCTTCTGCGATATCAAAAGAAACTTCAAAATCAGCATCTGTAATTTTTTTGTCAGATATTGTATTGATATAATTAAAAACTATCGTTGTTTCATTTCCATAATAAAGTTCATCATCAGCAGAAATCACATTTATCTGAGTTGGTGCTTCAAGTATCGTAAAAGTTGTTAGTGCAGATGTTGTAGGTTTTCCATAAACCTCAAAAAATCCTTCTTTTATAACAGTTATATTAATCTCATAAGAACCCGGATATTTATTTAAAGCATCATTTCCAGCTTGAAGTTCTAATCGGATGCTACCATCGCCTTCTTGAATGTAAATATATTCTGAATTCAAAGTTAATGGAGTACCGTCTAAATAGACATCCACTTCATCTGGAAGAGCTAATTCTACAGGATAACTAGAAGTATCTACTACATCAAAATGAATAGCTGTTTCAGTATCATTATAATAATATGGAGGATGTGTAACAATATTATTTACAACAAAGGTATGATACACTGTTAAATCGAATGTTATTGAATGAGTTTCTAAAAGAGTTCCTGTAGCAGTCAGAGTAACTGAATAATCACCTATTGAGACATTTATTGGGATATTTAGCACATAATGTGAACCATTATAATTCAAATCCCCAGATGTTCCCCAAGAAGTATTATAGGTAACATTTGCAGCTCCAATAGGTTTTCCAATTTCACTTACTATGTATAAATCGCTTACATTATTGTAAAGCACTTGGACAGTCACTGGATCTAGATTTTTTCTAACAATAGGAGTGAGTGTATCATTGGTCATATTTCCCCCAACAGCTTCTTCCCATGAGAAAGAAGCACTAGTCGATTTACTCACAGAAATCTGTATAGAGTAAAAACCTATTTCTGTACCATTTGACCATAAACACGCTGCTGTCCAATATCCTTCAAGGTCAGTTCCATTTATAGATGGATCAAAACTAGTGCTAATCTCATAATACCCAGGACTTGTCTGAGACTGTTCTAAATTTGTATAACTAGTCAAATCTGTGAAAATTACATTTTGGTAGACTGACTCATTTTTCACATCTACAATGTGTCCATTGGGATCATAAAGAGTAAAGTTTGCTGTTCCAGTCTCTACATCAGCTGTAGTATTATCTCTTATGTAAATTCCAGCTGTAATAGGTGAACCAACAAAACCAGTAGCATTAACACCATCTGTTGTCCAATGACCAAGATTAAATTCATTCGAATTTAGATTTAAAGAATAAAGGTAATTTAGACTAGAGGTAGAAAATGTAAAATTTCCAGAGTTATATTTTGGTAATTCTAAAAGTGGATCTAAATCAAACACATAACCTGTAGAGGTTCTAGAACTGGGGATGGTAATCGAATTATTAGCTACTAGATTAAATGAATCAATATTCCAATCAGTTGGTGTATATAGATACTGAATCCTTTGGGGATTAGAATATGTAAAAAGATTCAAAGAGGAGCTATTCCATTCTAACGTCCAAGAGATTGAATCTGCTAAATATGTCGAATTGTCTACTGAAAAACTTGAATCAACAAAAAATGTTTTTTCAAAAACATAGTAATTATTTAAAACGATATCCACTGAAGTGTTTGAAGATAAAATATGAGTACCTGTTGTAGTAAGTAGTTGCGTTCGAGAAGTAACAGTTCCCTCAATATTATCTGTCAGTTCGATTTCAGTTGGATCTATGAAATTTTTAGTTGTACCATCAGATTCTGATGGTTTTAGTTCAATTGTTGAACATCTTGCTTCTCCAACAGAAGACCAAGTTCCTCCGTTATATATATAAGTACCTGAACCAGGTCTTCCCCTCCAATTGTATTCATCGTTGCTATCATCAACTACAGTGAGTTCGATCACAATAAAATATATTCCTTTTTCTAAAATAACGTCTGTAAAATCATAATAACCATAATTACTTGGTGTGCTTGCAGGAATAGGTTTAGAAGAATTATAAGGTCCATTTAGTTCAACTGATCTCACATCGCTAAGATTGGGAGCTCCAGTTCCACTAGCTTTCACAAGATATAATTCGATTTCATCATTACCTAAAGTTGGTCCTGTAGTAATAAGATGGAGTTTAGCACTATAAAATACAGCATAATCCCAATAAACTGGAAAAGATTGAGCTACTCTGATCTTAGTTGAGGAAAGTATTTGATCTTTATTAGGTGTGCCAATTTCAATATCATAAGTATCTTGTTTTGCAGTTATAGTCATATTATATTGTAGACTAGAAACATTAAAATTAGTGGCAGGGTCTTGAATATTAAAATCATCTTGAAGTGAATTGCTATATTCAAGAGAGAGGGGATCTTCTTGATAGACTGCTAATTCATCTTTAACAGTAAAATTATTTCCTGTTCCTATTTGAGATGTTATTGACTGATAGTCTAACTTAGGATTAGATATAATATCAGGTCTTTCTATGCCATTTATTTCATAATTATCAAATCCTATATTATTCTGATTCATTAAACTTAGAAAATTATTATTTACTGTATTAATTTGTATATTGTTCGAAGTAAGTGTTGTTGAAATTAAATTAAAAACTATAATTATGAATAAGATTCTACTTCTACTAATATTTTGAACCATAAATGAAACCCCAACGTGTATAACTATTCGTTTTATATTACTTTTTACAGTGAACTTACTCTTTATAAATTATTAGTTAATTATTTTACATCCTTTATAAAAATCTTAAAAGATTCTATTTTTTAATGTATATTCATTTATATATAACTAAACTTAGAATCTTACTGTAGCAATCTTATAGGCATCAAATTCTGGTTCTAGAATATTTTTCTCAATCAAATCAAAAATTATTGGTAATCCTTGCTCTAGTTTTATATCTTCGAAATCATCAAAAAGGCGACTGATAGTCATGTTATCTCTTTCTTTAACATAATTTACTAGTTTCTTACTCAAACCTGACAATCTCTCAACTTCAACAAGCTTGGTTGGAGACACTCTAAATGGATAAAATATCCATAAGTGAATTTCTTTCATTATCTTCTCAGTAATTCCTTTTAGATTCATTCTGAATGATTCAGTTGAACCATCCCAGTCTTCTGAAATATTACTGAACATCATTGCAAACCAATTACTAATTACATTTAATTTCTTTTCAATCTCTTTGTTCAACTCAGCTTCTGAAAAGGTGTAAAGAGTAAATTGTCCTGATCTGCTAGCAATCACTTGGAAATCCCTATATTCCACTCTTCTTACGCTAGCAGACTTATCTCCTTTAATTTCTCCTCCAACTGTTGAAACAGCTGAAAGAAAACCAGTTATTAATGAAGGATCGATATGAATCTCTGAACCTAAATCCATCTCATAAACAGGTAAACTAGTTGCATTATGAACAATAATGAGCTTAGTTATAGAGAGAATACCTTCATAGAATCTATAAATATTAGTAAATTGCGTTTTTTGAGCTCTTTTTTCTCCTATTATCTTTCGTCGAGCTAAGAGAACAGCTGGTAAGATGATGACTATTGCTCCCAGTATCCCAATGAGTATGTAAATATACATTGGCAATCCTTCAGGAGGTGTAGTTGGTTCAGTAAAAAGAATAGTTATTGCAGGAAATCTATAGTTTAATACTATTTCATATCCATCCTTAGAAACATCAATGAAGATATTCAAAGAAGCTACAGTTGGTTCTAAGGTTTTTACAACTATAGTATAAACTCCATTATCTTCTGGATCCAAAAAAACCTCTACATTTTCTATATCTGCCCTAACAACAACAGTGGCATCAGGAATTGGAAAAGAATGATTAGTATCAATAAATTGAAACTGGATAGTTTTTTGACTATTGTAATTTATTTCTTCAAAATTTTCTAATATACTAATTTCAGTAGTAATTGGAAGGATATGAAGACTGAAACTTACTTGAATACTATTTTGACCTAGAGAGGTTACAAAATATGCTTTAGATACAGTTAGATTCAAAGTGTAAACTCCTTCATTTAATGGAATATCACCTGAATCAAAGGTGATAATGTTCTTACCTTTTGAAAATTCTTTAGTATAATTTATTATTACTTCTGAGAATTCAACTATTTGTAAAGTTAGTACATCTGGTTCTATTGGATTACTTAAATCTGATAAATCTACCAAACTATATCTGATAATAAAGTCATTTGTATAATATGTATTATAATCATTCTTCTCTTTAGACAGTTGGAATTCGTGAAGGATTCTGATGTTACATTGAATTGTATGTTTCTGTAAGAAATTACCTTGTGCGGACATATTTATAGTAAATGTATCAGCAGGTCCGTCTTTATTTAATTCATATTCATAAGTCTAACCAGTTAAAGGGATAATACCGG
>CAZJUB010000083.1:0-11572 GCA_964549075.1 uncultured archaeon
TTTTCATACTAGCAGGTAAATTATCTTCTAACATTGTAATTGATGACCACGCTTGAATGGTCGAATAAACAGCCATATCAGGAGTAACTACATCTAAAGCCATTCTGAATCGCCATTTTTTAACCTCTAATGGTGCACTATCATTGGCTATAGCTCTCCCTAGTTTCATAGCATTTTCTTGATTTGGTTTGAGACTATATTGCTCAAGCAAATCACGTACCGTTTCTTTTGATGGTTCTTTGGCCACTCTAATCCCCAACTTTTCTAATATACGTACCACCTTGAGTATATATATATCTTCTTCTTTAAAGAGCCAAAGATAACGATTCTGGGGAAAGTAGAACCCCCACCTTCTTGTAATACACCTTCTGTTAAAGATGACTATGTAAAAAAGGTAGGTAAAAGACACATTAAGTGACCTTTCAACAAGGTTTTGATAATTTTCAGCAAAAAAAATTGTTCTAGATAGTTTATCAAAGCTTATAAGAACGAATATTCAAAGAATTGAGAAAAAGTGAGAAAATGTAAGACTCGAGGCCTCTTACCTTACTCTTTTTAAGATTTGAATAAATCATAGAAAGCTAAAATCGAATAAATAGCTGTTCCTTTCCACAAAATATCCTCGTCAACATCGAATTTAGAGTGATGATGAGGATGTATGATACCTTTTTCTTCATTATACAATCCAAGAGCGATAAAAGCTCCTTTAGTCTTGTTAAGATAAAACGCGAAATCCTCACCACCCATTGTTAAGTCTACATTTTCGACTTTATCAAGCGGTTCTAAGATTTTTATTACATCTTCTACACTTTCATCATCATTGATTGTTGGAGGATAATAAATGCCATCTATTGCATACTTGAATGTACCTTCACATCTCCATGCATGACTGTATCCTTCAATAATCTCTTCCATTCTTTTCAAGATAAATTCTCTAACTTCATTGCTAAAAGTTCGAAATGTTCCTTCCATTTTTGCTATATTTGGTATGATGTTGTGGGCATCACTCCCCTCTAGCATCGGGATTGAAATGACAACTTTATCAAGTGGATCTATCTCTCTACTCACTATTTTCTGGATTGCATTATATATGTCAACCATTACAGCTGTTGGATCAAATGTTTGATGAGGACTAGCTGCGTGTCCACCTTTTCCTTTGATTTCAATCTGAAATTGATCAGCAGAAGCTAAAAAAGGTCCTTTACGTGTCGCAATTACACCTGTAGGTTGTTCTCTCCATACATGAATTCCAAAAATTTGGTCTACGTCATCTATATGTCCTTCTTCTACAATCTTCTTTGCTCCTCCTCCACCTTCTTCTGCTGGTTGGAAAATAAGTTTGAGTTTTCCAGTTAGTTTGTCTTTATGTTTGTAAACAATGTTTGCTGCTGTAAGAAGCATAGCTGTATGAGCATCATGACCGCAAGCATGCATCTTTCCTGGAATCTTGCTACAATATGGTTTATCATTGTCTTCAGTTACATTAAGTGCATCAATATCAGCACGTAGAGCTATTATTTTGCCTTTCTTTCCAGAATCAAGAATTGCAATCAATCCTGTTCCAGCTGTTTTAATAACTTCATATCCAATCTTGGTTAGTTCTTCTAGAAGATAAGCTGAAGTTTCGAATTCCTCAAAACCAGTTTCTGGATACATATGGAAATGTCTTCGTTTTTCAATAACATATTCTTCCATATCTTTTGATTCTTTAATTAAAATCTGTTTGAATTCACTATTGTCCATAGGTTTCTTGAATAACCACGCTATTTTTACTTTTCCCTTAATCTATTTTTAATTAGAATTTATTTTTATTTTTGTGGAATTGCGTTTCCACTAATATGTAGTTTTTTTTGGATAAAGATTTAAAATAAAGACCAATGGACTGCGAGTTTGTATTTGTGAGGAACAAAGCATGAATAATAATGAATACGATGTAATTGTTGTAGGAGCAGGATGTGCAGGTCCAGCTGCAGCGAAGAAAGCAGCTGAATTGGGTTTGAAGGTATTAGTCTTAGAAAAATCCCAAGTTCCTGGAGAAAAAAATGTCTCTGGAACATGTCTGAATGGAGCTGCACTATTAGATTCAGATCTGCATTATATTGTAGATTGTCCGACTGAGCGATTAATCAGAGAAATGCGAACCTATCATATCAATAGTGACCGAACAGTAGTCTTTCATGAGATACCTTCAGAAGGAGTCTTGTTACTCTCTGTAAGAAGAGATCATCTTGACGCTTGGCACACAGAAGAAGCTAAGAAAGCAGGAGCAGAAGTTAAACTATCAACAGCAGTAGTAGATATTATAGAAGAGAACGATTATGTCAAAGGAGTAATTACTGATTCTGGAGAAAAATATTATGCTAAAGTGGTGATTGATGCAGCAGGAGTTAACTCCATTGTTGGTCGTAAAGCAGGTTTAATACCCAAAAGAAAAGGAACAGATATGATTCTGTACATTACAGCTGCTGTTAAATTAGGTGAAGAAATAATTAACGAACGATTTGGAGATTGTATTGAATATTATCTGTCTCCTGGAGTCCAATATAAAACATGGCCTTGGATTTTTCCCAAGAAAGACACTGTAACTCTGGGAACAGGAGGGTATATGGATGAGAACCTACTAAATGATGATTTTCCCAATGTAAAAAAGTATATGGAAAATTTCATGAATCTTCCTATTGTTAAGAAAAAACTTGATGGTGGAGAGATTGTTTCATGGGGTGTACATCTAGAGTATGATGAAACAATTGAACGAAAAGTACGAAATGGTTTAATTCTCACTGGTGAAGCTGGTGGGTTTGTGATTCCCTTCTTAGGGGAGGGTATGCCTGAATCATTCTTTTCGGGTATTTATGCTGCTATCTCTTCTGCTGAAGCAATTGAAGCTGGTGATTACTCTGAAGCACAATTATCGGAAAGATATGAGCAATTGATAGGTGACAATTTCTTCATGCAAGCATTTAGACACATTGCAGCAGTAAATAAAGAAGCAATTCTCAGTAAAACTGATGAAGAGATAACTAGACTTATGCAACAAGTCATAATGGGAGGAGGATTTATCTCTAGTGCCATCCATACTAAGTGGTTGAAAGGAGTAGAAGAAAATAATATGGAACTCATTCAAGAAGCATATGACTTTCTTGAACTGATACAACCATATGGTTCTGTCGATCCAGATTTTGAAAATCTCATTAAGGGGAGGCGAAATAAATGAACATAGAAATGAAGTTTAATTATTATCCAGGAGATACTGGGGAATTCATCAAAGTAGATGAAGATAATTGCGTTGGGTGTGGTGACTGTGCTAAATTCTGTACCGCTGGAGTTTGGGAACCTGATGGCTCTATTTATCGTCCAGTTAATTTGAAGAGTTGCCTAGAATGTGGCGCATGTTGGAATGTTTGTGACTATGATGCTGTAATCTTTAGTGAACCAAGAGGGGGAACTGGAGTACGTTTCAGTTATGGTTAGGTGATATAAATGGCAAGTAAAGAAGAAGTAATGGAAATTTTAGAAAACCAAAAGAACAAATATACTAATGAAAGTGTAGCAAAACACTTCAAAGGTTGGAATAAGAAGTTACAATATCATTTTACTGATACAGAAGAGTATTATGTTATTGAATTAATAGATGGAAAACCCCAACCTTTAATCAAAGAAAAGCTTGAAGATCCAGATATTATGTACTCAATGAGTACAGATACATTCGTAAAATTGAATAGAGGCGAAATAAGTGGTTTGAAGGCTTATCAAAGAAAATTATTAAAAATAAAAGCTACAATGCCTGAAATTATGAAATTACAGAAATTAGATAAGCTCTAACTTTTCACCTTTTTTTGTTGAAGGATATAATTCATAAGTGCTAATCTACAATAGTATTTGAATACAATGCCTGAGCTACGTGGATTAGTTAAAGGAATGGATTGTGCAAATTGTGTAGCTAAAGTAAGGAAGAATATTGAAAATTTACCAGGCATTGAAGATGTAAAAATAAATCTAGTTTCTACTAAACTCATTGTTAATTTTAATGAAAAGGAATCTTCTGAAAAAGACATTATTAAAACAATAAAAAGAACAGGCTACGGATTTGATAGAAATTACGAACACAAGTCATTTTTTAATTTAAAACATAATAAGAACTTGGTTTTCTTTTTGATAAGTGCAATTTTTCTTATCATTGCTCTCTGTTTTGATTATCTAAGAATTCAACATATTCATCCTCTGTTTTACCTCCCCATAATAATTATTGGAGGTATACCAATTTATGTGAAAGCTTTTGCTTCAATTAAAGCAAAAACTATTGATATAGATATTCTTATGGTAATTGCAGTTATTGGTGCAATGATAATAGGATTCTGGGAGGAAGCAGGTGAAATTATTGTTCTTTTTACTCTTGCAGAATTACTTGAGGCCTTTTCAATGGATAAAGCAAGAGAGTCGATACGTTCTTTAATGGATTTAACTCCTCCTACAGCTACAAGATTAATAAAAGGGAGAAAACATGAAATTGTCCCACTAGAAGAATTAGTCGTAGGAGATCGAGTTAGTGTCAAACCAGGAGGAAGAATTCCAATTGATGGGAAAATTGATTGGGGAGATACTGCGGTGGATCAGAGCCCCATAACAGGAGAATCATTACCAGTTCAGAAAAAAGTAGGCGATATGGTCTTCTCTGGTTCAATTAATCTCGATGGTTATATCATTATAAGAGTAACTAGTATGCCAGAGGAAAGTACTGTTGCAAGAATTAGAAAACTAATAGAAGACGCTGAGCAAAAGAAATCAAAGAGAGAACAATTTATCCAAAAATTTGCAAAGTATTATACACCTACTATGGTGGGAATAGCTCTTTTAGTATTTTTAATCCCAGGTGTTTTTCTGAATATCCCAGTCAATACTGCAATCTTAAAAAATTGGCTTTACTATGGTATAGTAATATTAGTTATCTCCTGCCCTTGTGCTTTGGTTCTTTCAACCCCTATAACAGTTGTTACTGCAATAACTCGAGCTTCTAAATATGGCGTATTAATTAAGGGAGGCAAGTATCTTGAAGCTATATCTGAGATGAAAACAGTTGCGATGGATAAAACAGGTACTCTTTCTACTGGGAAACTCAAATTATACAAAACTGAGACTTATGGGGATTTTACAGAGAAAGAAGTAATCGAAATTGCTTCTAGTTTAGAAGTTCATTCAGAACACAAAATAGCAGAATCTATACTTCAACGAGGAAAAGAGCTGAATGTCAGACAACTTGGTTTTCAAGATGTAAAAACTATTCCTGGAAGAGGTATTCAAGGGACTAGAAAGAAGAAAACATACTATATCGGAAATGAAGCACTTGTTGATGAAATAATAGGATTAGAAGCCTGTGATTTAGAATGTGAGGAGTCAGAAAGTGTTGTCAGCTATGTTATGGAAGGTAAGAATGTGATTGCTCACCTACATATGTCTGATGAGCTAAGGAGTGAAACTAAAGAAGCTGTTGAAGAATTGAAGAATTTAGGTGTAAAAGAAATTATAATGCTTACTGGCGATAATGTTGAAGTAGCATCAAAAATCGCAGATGAGCTAAACATTTCTTACAAAGCTGAGCTCTTACCTGAAGATAAGATGCAATATATACAAGAATTGAAAGATAAGAAAGAATCTGTATTAATGGTAGGTGATGGTATAAATGATGCTCCAGCTTTAACTCTTGCTGATGTGGGAGTTGCTTTGGGTACAGCAGGAACTGCAATTGCTATAGAAACTGCAGATATCGTTCTTTCGTCTGATAATCTATTCAGTATACCTTATCTGTTTAAACTTAGTAAAAAAGCTAAAAGTACAATTCAAATTAACATAGCAATCTCCCTTTCTATAAAATTCGCATTTTTTGCTTTAGTCTTCCTAAGTGTTGCAATTTCAAGTGTAGCAGCTTTCTTTGGAAATTCTCTTTTATGGTTATCAGTGTTAGTAGGAGATATGGGTGCTTCTCTATTAGTTATACTGAATGCAATGTTGGTAGGGAGGAAAAGATATCAAAAAGAGAACATGTTGCAAAAGAAGTAAATTAATAAACATTTTAACTAACGAAGATATGGTATATAATAATGAGTAAGCAAGATAAGACTTTAAGTAAACCTGTAGTTTATGTCTTAATAGCTCTAGTAATCTTAAGTTCAATTTTTGCAATTATGATGTTTGGTCCTGGTACTGGACCAACTAATTCACTTTTTAAATCGACTTTACGTTATTATACAAAAGGGACTGAAGAGTTATATTATGTTGATTATGCAAAGGATATAATTCAAGATATAAGAGAAATTGGTGTAGATGTTACCAGTTTACCTTCAGAATATTCTCTTTTTTTGGATGAGGTATATGGTGCAAAAGAGTATGATATGGCCGTTGTAGAATATGAAGGTTTAAACTCACCTCATCTTGACTTATTATTTAAAGAAGGAGCGACAGATAACATTTTCAATTTTGAGAATAATATGGATGGTAATGTTACTTTGAATCTAATTAACAATATTACCGTTGAAACCGATTTTAATGCAAGAAAAACCTTATTTTATCAACTTCAAGAACATATAATGACCAATGTTCTCCCTATGGTTCCATTATTTACTCCAGTAAGAGCTTATGCTTATTGGGATAATATTGAAGGTTTCACTAGTACAATCGGGATATCTCAGAGCCTTCCCTATATGACTTTTAATGGTTTACATGATTCTCAATCTTCTACAAATGAATTGTTTATTGGTTCTGGTAAATGGTTTGATCTTAATCCTCTTTCAATGAGTGAGGATGCCGAGAAACTAATTGTATCATTTATGATGGATAAACTTATCCAATTGGACGATAAAGGAATGGCAACAAAATATGGTTTAATTGATAATTGGGAATATTTGAATGACACCACTCTTCTGCTTCATGTACGTGATAACGTACATTGGCAACCTGATGTTGATGGTCTGTTCCCTGCAGAGACTCTGAGCACTAGTGATGTGCTTTTTACCTTAGATATGTATACTAATAGTGAAGCTAATATTAATGCAGATTTGTTTAATTGGATTGACTCTTATGAAGAATATAACAGCAGTACAGTAGCCATTTATATTGACTCATTTCCTTCCACCCCGGAAAAGGATCCTTATGCTTTTGCAGTTGAAGACCTTTCAATTTACCCTTTTCCTGCATATTATCTTGATGTTGCACCAACTATTCATGAAATTCTGACTTCAAATAGGTGGACAAAATTCTCAGATGATCCATTTGGTACTGGTAAATATATTTACAATTCTACAGAAAGCCAAGTAGATCTTGCTGCAGTTTTACATAAGTTTGGAAATTGGCATGGAATAGGCGTCTTACCTGGTCAAACTACAAATTTAGCTTTTAATACTATCGAAGTCCAAATGTATGGTGACAGTTATTCTATGCATCTTGCACTTCAAGAGGGGAGAATAGATTTAGCTGATTTCAAAAAAAATCCAATAATTGAGGATGCAATACCAGATGAAGGTTTTAAAGTGGAGTTCAAGGTTGAAAATTCTTTAATCTTCTTGGCATTCAATTTGCAAAACGAAGTATTTGGAGGAGAGAATAATTACTTATCAACTAATGAAACTGGAGTGTCAAAAGCACTAGCAATAAGAAAAGCTATAGCCTATGCTCTACAGAAATCTCTGACTAATTCAAGATTACATAATGGTCACTATAATATTACAGATACTCCACTACCAACATATTACCAAGATTATTACTATACGGGAGTCACAAAATATAATCATGATCTCAATCAAGCTGTAAAATATCTAATCTTAGCAGGATTCAATATCTCTACAGGTACTCAAACCGAAGAAACGAGTTTTAGTTTTATGAGTTCAATGATAAGTGTAGGAGTTATCTCACCAATCTTAGTACTTATAATAAATAGAAGAAAGAACAAAGTGAAGATAAATGACTAGAATAAACGAGATAGGATTAGTGGATTTGAAAGGTAAGCCATTAATCCAAGCATTTAGTGGAAGTGGAGCAATAGGTACAATTCTATCTGCCTTTCTCATTAAAACCTTCGAGATGGAACAAGTAGCAGTAATACATGCAGACTCTATCCCTCCAGTAGCAATGGTTAAAGGAGGATTGATAGAACATCCGATAAGACTTTTTCAATCAGAGAATCTTTCTTTGATGACTTGTGAAGTATCTATACCTTACAGCATCTTACCTGAATTCCTGAATACACTGGTAGAATACTATGTTGAAAAAGAAGCATCATATGTCATTCCAGTTGGAGGTCTACCGGTCTTACCAGATAATTATGATAATGGTTATTGTTATGGTGTAGCTAATAACTCTGAAATGGTTACTTTTTTGGAAAAGAAAGAAATTGCATTGCTAGAAGAAGGAGTTATTTACGGTTCAGTTGTGGAAACCTTAGAGCTCTGTCATATACACGGTTTCAACTCTTGTTTTGCCTTACTTGCAGAGTGCGATCCAGGAATAGCAAGCTACCATGCAACAAAACAAATACTGGAGGATTTAGCGAGAATCTTTGGATTTGAATTTGATGAAGATAAATTTACAGAAGTTACAAGGGCCATTAAAGCAAGAATTGAAGAAAGTGCTAGATATATCAGAGAAGATAGTATGGAAAAAACAAGAGAAAGTCACTTGTAATACCGACAAAAATAATTGGGCGCTTAAACGCTAATTTTCGATAAAAGAGGGATTTTTGTCGTAATTTAAACCCTCTGTTACAGCATGAATAACATTTAAATAGGTTTGAGGACATTGTTATATAGGTCAAGGGTTAGGCAAGATTAGGGCTTAATGGAATAAAAAGGGAACTGCAAACTGAACAGGAAGCGAAATCCGAAGTTTCAACCCTCCCAAGGGTAATCTCGGGAACTATGGTTGAACCCCTTTTTAGATGGTTTGAACCCCCATTGGGCTTAGTTAAGACCTCCTAAGCCTGAAATCCCCCAGAACCAGACTCGTGTTTGGTTTAAACAGACATCTTCTGTCTGCCAGAATTTTGGCGGCTTGAGGGCTGTCGAAATGGAACCCCCAACCAAACCCTCGAAACTTCGAGCTAGAATCTCCTTCCTGTTCAGGCAGAAATCCCTTCAGGGGTTTTTTCTTCTATTTTTCTAAATTAATCTTCGCGTTCTATTGTTTGATTTTTTCAGAACTTCTGATACCCCAAGGAATGTTAGCAAAAGAATAAACGCACTAAGATAAGATTGTCCTGAAGTCTTATCTGTTTCAAAACAGTCACATTTATAACTCATCGGATACGGATCTGTTCTCTCTCTCTCCCCATCAATTTGATATTCTCCTTCTCCTTGATAATCCGTCCAATAGTTTCCAGTGTTTGTATCTTCATCGTACCAATCGCTGAAGCTTTCGTCATAAGCTTGGGAAGTTCCATCTTCTGTTCCGTTTAGATTGTTACACACGAAATAATTACTATATATTTCATTTCCTGAAGATAACAAAGAATCAATTTTTACTCCATATCTTGTATTTCTTAAGAGAATATTTCCCACAATTTCATTATACTTTGCATCGGTTAACAGAATTCCATGACCATTGGATTCACAAGTATTATTCACAATTGTTGCATGATATGTTTCCCAGATTCTCATACCTAGTTTGTTGTTCTTACATATATTGTTGTCAATTATGGGTGGTAAAAGGTTTGTAAAATCACCATAATATACCCAGATCCCTGAATCTTTGTTTTCCCAGCATATGTTACTAGATACAGTAATATTCGAACAACAATCTATTCTTATTCCTGAGTTGTTATGTTGTGAACACTTGTTTTCTGTGATGATAGAATCATCTGTTTCTCTGGAGAAAATGCCATCTATATTACTATTTGTGCACTCGTTTTGACTGATAGAAATATTCTGTGATCTCTCTATTATAATTCCAAAAACTCCATCTGTACAGAGGTTACTTTGAATATACGAATGCTTAGAATAGTCCATTCTTATCCCTGTATAGGTGTTTCGACGAAAAATATTCTCTGTGATGTTTGATTTTTCATAGGCTGATAAAAACATACCATTGTAGTTGTAAGCTAAAAGATTATATTGCATGATAGTATGTGCTGTATATAAAACATAGACACCAGCTGTATTACTATGACAAAAATTACTAATTATTTCCAATTGGAGTGCATTGTTTATTAGAATCCCATAATGATTTCCATAACATAAGTTATTTTCAACTCTTATGCCGTTGGAGTTTGTGAGATAAATTCCATAATAGTTGTGATTTGCACATGTATTGTTTTCAATTACTGCTGTATCTTTGCTTATTTTATTAATTCCTATCCCAATATCAAGAGCAGAAATAAAACAGTTTTTTATGATAAAATGTTTTGTAGTATTATAGATTAGTATACCCACGCTATCGTCTGTGATCACTTCTATATTTTCAATCCTGTAAGGTTCGGATACTGTACCATTTCCGGAGAATCCATAAGTTGTGAAATTCTCATCAGAAATTACCTGAATGCTTGAATGAGGAGTTAAGTCAGGTATCAATTTGAGGTCATAGACAATAGGACCTACTTTGATAGTATTGTTTTGATTCCAATTAAATTCAATAGCTTTTTGTGGTACAAAGATAAAACTCAAACCTATGAGTGCAAAAACTACAAAAACTGAGAATTTAACTATAGGCTTTTTCATTTCAATGAGAAGAAATAAGAGGTTGCACTATATTATTTGTTCGATGAGAGAATAATAATACAATTATGCTACTATATCTCCTTCCTGTTCAGGCAGAAATCCCTTCAAGGGTTTTTTTCTTCTATTTTTTACTACTTCCTATTCTGCATTATAGAATACGCTGAAAGTACAATCCAGTCTTAATCTTGTCTAACAAAGAATACAAATTACTTCTACATTTTTTAGATGTGTTTAGATGACACTGTCACACACATTTTATTCTTAATTTTATTTGTTGTAATATTGGAATGAATTTTACCATTCAACGAACTTTTCGCAATTATTTAAAAAGCATAGAAAGAATTGAAATTAAAGGCAAGTAATAGTATGAAAGAAGATTTTAAAAAAAAGTTTAGGAGTATTTTGAAGATCATATCGAGGGTCGTAGAATATTCGAGTTTCCTTGCAGCTTTAACATGGGTATATGCACCTATAGTAGCAGCAATGCTTATTTTAATGGCTACATGGATGGTACCATTGGCTTTCACTTCATATTATATCTTCTATTTCTTAGGATTTAGGAATGACTGGTTGTTTAGTACGATTCAGTTGATTTATAAAGGGTATACTGCCGGTATTATTATCTTATTGGTCTTTGAAATACTGCTAATAATCATAGGGGGAGTATTATTTTTGTGGGGATTTATTCATATCGTTGTAACCAAGGTGAAAAAGAAAGGGCTAACTACAACAGGATTATACAAATACATACGTCACCCTCAGCACCTAGGTTTGATTTTAATCTCGTTTGCTTTTGCACTCTATGTTCCAGAAACGGGGGATCATGGTCTTATTGTATGTGAACTCATATCTTGGGGCTTATCTACCTTAGTTAT
>CAZJUB010000084.1:0-11306 GCA_964549075.1 uncultured archaeon
AGCCATATTACACGAAACATTGCTATCGCACAACAAGGAACTTCCAACAAAAAATCTTGACAGAATTTTGAAATTCTGGGGAGTGGAGAATAATCTGAGCGATTTTTCTAAAAAAATCACACAAGCACGAAGCATTTTAGATACCGCTAATCTCCTCAGAGATACCACCAAAACTTGTATCGAAGAACTCCTTTTCAAGTGTAATTTGTTATTTGATTACTTCAAAGATGTACTCCCACAACGAAACAATCAGCTAGAACAGATTCGCGAACGGATTGAAAGATTAGTCCAAAAAACTATTATTCCCTATGCCAGCATAAGAGATGCAGTTTTAATTATGATAGTGTCGTTTTTCCCCCTTTACCTTAAAGAACCAGCCTTTAAATTGTATATCATGCTTAATCTTCGAAAAGATTTAAACATCGATTTATCCAGATTAAGGAAAGATTCAACAAGATTTATTCAAAGATTAGAAAAATTAAAACAGTTATAGTAAATCTTACTAACTTGAAAACTAGTAAGGAAAAACTTTATTTACCTCTAGATTCTTGGTCACATCTTTTCCGAACAATTTTGAAGTAGTTCAATAAAGAATCTTTAAGCTTCATTGCTTTTAATCCCAAAATTTATGATAAGAAAAGCGTGGGACACATTAACGAGAGCAAAACAGTTACATTTATAAATTTACGAAAAACTCCTTCAACAAAGTATTATAATTATTAGCTAATAAATAAAGTGATTCTATGAGTAGACCACCTGAAGATATACTTTTAGAGATTACAGGACTCAAAACGTACTTCTTTACAGAAGAAGGTGTAGTTAAAGCAATTGAGTCAGTTGATCTTGTCGTTTATAAATCTGAAACATTGGGCTTAGTAGGTGAATCAGGTTCAGGTAAATCAGTCACTGCTTTATCAATTTTAGGTATCGTTCCTGACCCTCCAGGAAAAATTCTATCTGGTCAGGTAGTTTTTCATGGTCAGGACTTGCGAAAACTCAGCGATGCAGATATGCGAAAAATCAGAGGAAACCAAATCGCTATGATTTTCCAGGATCCAATGACAAGTCTTAATCCAGTTTTTACTGTTGGTGATCAGATTAGCGAAGCTATCATGCTTCACCAAAAAGTGACTAAGAAGGAAGCTAGAGAGAAATCAATCAAAATCATGTCTCTCGTAGGTATTCCAAGCGCTGATGAACGTGTAGATAATTATCCTTTTGAGTTTTCAGGAGGGATGAGGCAACGTGTGATGATTGCTATGGCCCTCAGTTGTAATCCTGAGTTACTCATTGCTGACGAACCATCAACCAGTCTTGATGTGACTATACAAGCACAAATTCTGGAGCTTCTAAAAGCCACCAGTGAAGAGTTTGATATGTCCATCATCTTAATCACACATGACATGGGTGTGATTGCAGAAATGTGCGATAGAGTGGCTGTAATGTATGCAGGATACATATGTGAGGTAGGAGATATAATGCTGATTTATAAGAATCCTTTTCATCCCTACACAAGAGGATTGCTTGGTGCAATTCCGAGACCTGATGCAGAAAGAGAAGATCTTCAAATTATCAGAGGATCTATTCCGAATCTTATCAATCCTCCTTCTGCATGCAGATTCCATCCCAGATGTGATTATATGATGCACGAATTATGTGAGATTGTGCTTCCCGAGTTAGTTGAACTAGAGCCTGGTCACATCGTTAGATGTCACCTTTATACTGAAGAAGGAAAAGCTTGGATGCAAGAACGTGGTGAGAAAAAGGAAATTAGCAAAATGCCAAAGGCAGTAACAACAATTTAGGTGAAAAAAATGGGTAGTTCAGAATCTTTTATCGAAAGACTTGCTTCTAAACAAGAGGCAAAAGGTCTTCTAGCAGATCGTATTAGAACAAAAGAGATGGGAGAAGACGTTATTTTAGATGTAATAAACTTGAGAAAATTCTTTGATATTCCTGTGCCTTTTGAAACCACTTGGTTTATGATTGCATTTGTTGGAGCACTAGTATTGTTCGCATTTTACCAGCTTTATGGTTTAATCGTTATTGGTGCAATCATTGTTCTGTACTTTGTCTTACCTTACATTCCACCATTTAACAAACGACCTCGAGTAGCGCATCTTAAAGCGGTTGATGGTATCAGTATACAAATCAAGAAAGGTAAGATTGTAGGACTAGTTGGTGAATCAGGTTGTGGAAAGAGTACTGCAGCTAAGACTATTATCAGATTGCTTGAACCTACATCTGGTGCGGTTTATTTCAAAGGAATTGATATTAATCGTTTAACCTCTGAGGAAATGAAAGAAATCAGAAGACATCTACAGATTGTATTTCAAGATCCTTATGCTTCTCTAAATCCTCGTGCAACAGCTCATGATATTATCATCGAACCTTTTGACATTCATGGTGTTGCTTCAGGAGATGAAGCTAGTTACAGAGTTCTTACACTTCTGAAAGATGTAGGGCTTGCACCTCATCATGCTTATCGTTATCCTCATGAATTCAGTGGAGGACAGAGACAGAGATTAGGAATCGCAAGAGCTTTAGCATTAGAACCTGACTTTATTGTGATGGACGAACCAGTCTCAAACCTCGATGTATCTGTTCGTGCTGCTATCATCCAACTAATCCTCGAACTACAGAGAAAAATGGGTTTGACTTATCTGTTCATTGCTCATGATTTATCTCTAGTAAAAATCCTCTGTGATGAGGTTAATGTAATGTATTTAGGAAAGATTATGGAAGCTGGAACTAGTGATGAAATTTTCGAATCAATGATGCACCCCTATACTAAGGCTTTGATTTCTGCAGTACCAATTGCAGACCCAACAAAACGATCGAAGAAAATCTTCCTTACAGGAGATATTCCTACTCCAATTAATCCACCTCCAGGATGTAAGTTTCAAACAAGATGCCCGTTAGTTTCTGACGTGTGTAGAGTTGAAGAACCACCAGCAAGATGGTATTCTGAGAGTCATGTAGCTTACTGTCATAACATTGAAGGTGGAGAATCAAGTCCAGATTTCTATAAACAATAACCGTTCTTATTTTCTTTCTCTTTTTATTTTACTTCTTACCTCTTAGACTAAAACAAGATTTATTTACTTCAATTCAGAATATATGATGTTATTTAATAGTAACTACTGAGAGGTTATAATCCATGAGTAGAGTTAATCTTGAATCAGCTCAAAACAACATAGAACGATTGTCGAATAATCTTAATGAATTACAGCAGATGCTATCTAGTAAGAGTGATGAGCTGAGCGCAAAAATCAGAGAATTTAATGATGTTCTCACTTCCTTCTTCAGAGAAGCAGATGAAAAAACCCAATCATTCAATAAGGAAGAGGACAGAAGGAGAACTAATAATGCAGAATTAGATCAGCTTAATAACAAACTCCAAGAACTGACCGTTAAAAAGGATATTTTACAATCCGAAATAGCTAGTAAACAAAGGGATATCGAGCAATTAAGTGCTTTAGTGCTTGAACGGGAGAAATTACGAACAGAAGCTAGTTTGCAAGTTGATTCGCTTACTGAAAGAATTTCTAATTTTAATAGAAAAATAGAAGAGACAGATGTTCTCGCCAATGCTCTAGTAGAAGAAACCAAAGAGCAAACAAGAACACTTGAAATCAAAAATGTTGAATTAACTAATCAATATAATAGGATAGTTACACGCGCTAAATCCTTAGAGTATCTGATTAAAAAAGACATCGTTATGCTTCCCGAAATTCAAGTTCTTCGCAGTTTGAATACTCCGGGCATTGATACTTTAGATAATCTTCGAAAAACCTCTGGAGTTTCAGAAGAAGTAATCAGAAAAATATTGCAAGATCTAGCACGACGAGAAATTGTTGCTTATGACCCATCTACTGGAAGAATCCAGCTTTTAACAAGGATTGATATTTAGGAGGAATGAAGATGTCAATAGAAAAACTTAATGAAATAATGAACGACCTGAAGACAGGTATAGAAGAATATGCATCCCGATCTTCTTCAACTATTGTTAATTCTAAGGCAATTATTGATTCAACAGCTAATGATGTTAAAGCAATTCCAGAATATCTTCTAACTCTCCAGAATTCTATAAATGAAATTCAAAGAAGTAACAATGAATTAGAAGAAAAAATAGCAAATGTCAAACAAGCTACTGATACTGTTACTACAGAAATAGAAATTAATGAGAGTAATAAAAGCGACCTTTTAGAAACAGAAAGAAAGAAACGAGCTCAAAAAGAAGATTTAGAGAGAGAGATATCTGAGCTCCAAGAAAAGAAAGTTCAACTTGACAATGAATTTAACGAAGTAGCTGCCATCTCATCTAGAAAGGAGCAAGAATATAATCAATTACAGATTAGCTCTAAAGAAGAAATAACAAGAATAAATCAACAAATAAGTGAAGCTACTACTAGGGTTAAACAAGCTGAATCAGAGAACAAATTAATTGTTTATCTGATGGATTCGGGATTAATGGATGTTCCTGAAGCTGAAGTGGTTGCTATAGTTTCCTCCTATCCTAATGGTTTGAAGTTAGATGAAATTAAGCAGAAAGTCAACATGCCACCGGTAAGAGTCCAACCGACTATTAACAACCTCCTTGAAACAGTTTTAGAGTACGATATTCCTTCTGATTCTTATAGAATTATTGAGACAATTAGAAAAGAATTTTTGTAAGTTTTTTCTTTTTTGCTTACATTTTTTTCTTTTTACCAAATCAAAATAAAGAAATTGATTTATGTATTTGAAAAACTAGTTCACACATAATTTCAAAGCTATATCGTAATCGTTTTAAACTTCATGAAGAAAGGCAATTTAACCAAGTTAGTAAGTGTATAGAGGTTAAAATAATGTCAAACTATGTCGATAGAGTTTATGAACATGTTGTTGAGAAGAATCCCTCCCAACCAGAGTTTCATCAAGCTGTAAAAGAAGTTCTTGATAGCTTAAAACCAGTTTTTGAGAAAGAACCAAAATTCGAGAGAAACAAAATACTCGAAAGAATAACAGAACCCGAGAGAGTAATCATGTTTAGAGTACCTTGGGTAGACGATAATGGAGAAATCCAAATTAATAGAGGTATGAGAGTACAATTCAATTCTGCTATTGGTCCATATAAAGGTGGACTTAGATTCCATCCAAGTGTTAATTTAGGAATCATTAAATTTTTAGGGTTTGAACAAATCTTCAAAAACTCGTTAACTGGCCTTTCCATGGGTGGTGGTAAAGGAGGATCTGATTTTGATCCTAAGGGTAAAACTGACAATGAAGTCATGAGATTCTGTCAATCCTTTATGACTGAATTATACAGGTATATTGGAGGCAGAATGGACGTTCCTGCAGGAGATATTGGTGTAGGAGCACGTGAAATCGGTTATTTATTTGGTCAGTGGAAGAAAATCACTCAAAGATTTGAACCAGTATTAACTGGAAAATCTTTAGAATACGGTGGTTCTCTTATTCGTCCAGAAGCTACAGGTTATGGTTCAGTCTATTTCGCTTTAGAGATGCTTAAAACAAGAAATGAAGACATAAAAGGTAAAACTTGTCTTATTTCAGGTTCAGGAAATGTTGCACAATATACTGTTGAGAAAATTTTAGATTTAGGTGGTAAACCTGTAACACTATCTGATTCTAATGGGGTAATTTATGACCCAGATGGTATTACCAGAGAAAAATTAGCTTATGTTTTTGAACTTAAAAATGTTAGAAGAGGACGTATAAAAGAATATGCTGAAGAATTCGGTGTAGAATATGTCCCAAATGGAGAACCATGGGAATATGAAGCTGAGATTGCATTCCCAAGTGCGACACAAAACGAAATTGATGAAAAAGAGGCTAAAAAACTAGTTGATAATGGATGTTATGTGGTAAGCGAGGGTGCAAATATGCCTTCCACACTCAAAGCAATTAATATCTTCTTGGAAAATAAAATTTTATTTGGTCCCGCTAAAGCCGCAAACGCAGGTGGTGTTGCTACATCTGGTTTAGAAATGGCTCAAAATTTCGGTTTTGAATTTTGGGATAGAGAAGCAGTTGATCAGCGCTTACATAAAATTATGATCAATATCCATAAAATGGCTTATGAAGCATCACAAGAATATGGTGATCCAGGAAATTATGTATTAGGTGCAAATATCGCTGGTTTCAAGAAAGTAGCAAATGCCATGATTCTACAAGGTCACTGGTAATTCAGAAAGATAGGAAAATCCTATTACTCTTTTTTTTCTTCTTGCTTTATTATCATTCCTTCTTTATTTTTAGCATCAATTCTTACTATAAGTGGTTCTTCTAAACTCACATGATTCACATATTTCAGCTCATGTTTTGGAGTTTTAGATTTTAGCCAATCCCAATCAATGAAGTGATTTTCTTGGTTGTGTTTTATATAAAAATACCCGATATTAGCTGTGACTATGTTATGAAAGAAATGAGTACCTTGCGAGAAATCTACAGTAAAATCTTTAAGTGAAGTTTCAATGATTGCTCTAGTACCACTAATGTTGCTCCACTTTACAGGAATACCTAAGAACCTATCAGCTGTTCCCCATCGTCCAAATCCAATTAGGAGATATGGTTTGTCTTCTTTGGTCAACAAACTATTCAAATTATCTATTTCTTCAACCATTTCTTGAGTTTGAGTTTTATCGAATGTCTCTGGTTTAACATATACAATATCTCTGATGTCTTTTCTAAGCAAGTTACCAGAAACATGGTTAGAGTAAGCTAAAATTTGACTCATATCAACTGAGCCATAATCTTCAGTTAAGAGGACTTCTTGTTGTAAGAATGGACGTATTTGTAGAATAGAAAAAACATTTTTCTCGTTAGGTAGTTTTTTGAAATTCCCTGCAAATTCTATTTCAATTGAAGAACCAAGTGCTCTTTCTCCAATTTTTAGGATTCTTTCAACCAATTCTGCTAAGGGGAAAATTGAATGTTTTAATTGTTGGCTAAATGTAATCACGGGAGAGCCTTCTCCAAAAAAACCCTCTCTTAAAGTATCAGATTCAAAATCATATGAATCCGCAATTTTTGTTAAAGCTTTATCCTTTATTGCATCAGAAAGATTCAATCTCTCTATGTAAGGATCATCATTTAAAATATCAAATTCTTTTTTAGTTAAATCAATTCCATAATAATACTTTTGACTCTGTTCAAGAAGTATATCAGGAGTTGAGAAAAAGTTAATTTTTGGATACCTAGGACAAAAACGAACAGAGGCTTCACCTTCTACAATAGTTTTTCCAAGACCTAAAGCGATGTGAGCTATACGATCTTCTGATTTCATATAATCTCCAAACGGATAGTAATTGTAAGAAGAAGCAGTTCCTGAAAAATCAGGATAGAATCGTTTATTATGTTCTTGTCCTACAACTTCTTGAATAACAACCGCCATCTTGGATTCTTCTACAGTTTGTTGAATTGTCTCAGCATAAGACTTCGCTAATTTCAAGAATTGAGATGCATAAACCAATTTTATTGCAGTGCAAAGTTGTTTAACCCTATTTTTTTTATCTACCTGATTGTTTGGTATCATATAGGTATCAAAAATTCCAGCAAATGGTTGATAAGCTGAGTCTTCAAGAAGGCTAGAAGATCTTATTGCTAAAGGTCCTTTTAAGTCAGTCAACAAAAACTGAAAATCAGCTATAATTGAATCAGAAAGTTTAGCTTCAACAAATTTTCTTTTAACCTTATCATCACTTGCATCAGATAAGGCAAATTTGTATAGATTGTTTTCCTCCATGAATTTATCATACTCATCGGTTCCAATGACGATGGTTTTCGGGATTTCTACTGAGACATCTTTGAATTCAGTATCTACCATAAAAGAATTCAAAAGAAACATAAGAAAGGCAATACCTCTCCCTTTACCTCCTAATGAACCAGGTCTCAAACGTGTGAACAAGATATCAGGATGATAATTTTCACGTGAAAAATCGTTGATTATACCTTTTGTTTTTTCAATAACAAGTTCATTAATCGTCTTCAATAAAAAGTCTTTAAGCTCTTCTTTTGTGAACTCAGACACCTTTCGAGGTTTAAGTGTTTCAGCAATTTCAAATTCTCCTCTCGCGTTTAACCAGTTAGAAAAGTGATCATTTTTACCATGAAAAACCAGAGAATCGACTGGAACTTCTGATAGTTCATTATAGAAGGTTATAACATCGTTAGCTTTACCGAAAACTTCTCCGTCTTGATTTCGAAAGATAAAGTCACCAAAGCCCACATAATCAAGAAGCCACCTACGTAAGTCCCACATCATACCATGTAATCTCTTGTTAATGAAAAAACACCCCATCTCTTCAGCTTCATCCCTATAAAATTCTTTATTAGATTGGAGGACTATTGGTAGGTTGATATTTTCTTCTTTTATCTTCTTTGCAAATAGAAAACCAGCATCTTTGTTGAGTTTACCATCAACGGGGAATTCTATATCTGAAATTACTCCCATCAAATAATCTTTGTATCGTTCATAGTAGGAAAGAGCCTCTTCATAGGTTTCTGCTAAAAGTATTTTTGGTCTTATTCGCATTTTCAAAAGATCTTGAAAATCATTAGTTCCTTCGCTTAACAATCGGTGTGTTTGTCGCATGATTTCGCCATAAATTTCAGGAAGGAGAAGAGAATAAAATCGGATAGAATCATCTACAAATATGAAAACTCTGACATTTGCATGTTGAGTATCATAATCTGCATTAAATTTATCTTCAAGATGTTTAATGATAGCAACAAAAATCTTGGAGTCACCATTCCAGACAAAAACACGATCGATTCCTTTTCTCTTTTCATATTCAGGGAGATACTTTATTTCAACAACACTATTCAATAAAAGTATAACAGGGATATCTTTTATTGATTTTACATTAGCTCCAAATGAAAAAGCATCCATATCACCCAGTCTTCGCATAGTTATAACTAAGTCAAAATCATGCTCTTCTAAAAGATCGAGAGCTTCATTTGCAGAAGAAACACGAGTAATTCTTGGTAGGGTTCTTAGATTCAAATTCTGAAATTCTTCATATATTTGATCTGATAAACGACCATCTTCTTCCAACATGAAACTATCATAGATACTAGAAACAAGAAGAACATTTCTCATTCTTTTACTCATCAATTCATAGAAAATTTTGTATTTAGGCTTGTACTCCAAGAAGAAGCTCTCTGCTTGTTGATGTGGTGTCATCTTTATTCTCCGGATTATGAAGTGTTTTACAATAACGAATAGGGGACTCTAAATTTAAATATGTTGAAAAAAAAGAAATGAGAAAGATCTCATTTATTTCGCTAACACTAGATCATCTTCTTCTACACCAGTTCTTCTGACAAACATTGTACAAACTAAAGCAGCTACGAAAAAGATAATACAATATAGAAATAGAACATTAATATTTGTTGCATCAAAAATCGCCCCAGCGATAACTGGAGAAGCAATTGCTGATAGAGCTGAGAAGAAATAATAGAGACCTGTATATGTCCCCAATCTAGCTGTACCTGCAAGTTCCCAAACAACTACGATGCTATTGATATTTACAAATGCCCAGAACATTCCGCCAAAGAATAGCAGTATTCCATCAATAATAATTTCCCAAGTCCATTTAAACGGTAGAAAATTAACTAAAACACGTAGAGAAGGAATGGGTACTAGTGAAAAGATGACTAGGGGGATCATTATCACAATCAATCCTATTAATCCTATAATCATCGTTTTCTTTCGACCTATTTTCTTAGCAATTAACCCAGCAGGAATTGCAAATATGATGAATGTAAGTGAGTATATACCTAGCAACATACTTGCATCGGCAGGATTAGTAATATTGACAAGATTTGCATTTGTAGCATATAGACTAAACCAAGTTTCAATAGCATTGAAAGCAAAAAACCAGAACAAGATTGCAAAAAGTATGAAAATCAGACTTCTATCTTTGTCCATAAACATATTTTTGACCGCATCTACTAATCTCACTTTTTCTGTTTCATCAACATCTTCTCTTTCTTTGTGTTCTCTAATATTAAAGTAGAGAGCAACTAAGCACAATACCATAACTATTGATACTATTACAAAAGATAAAGTAGGATTGATTTTATAAATTGCAGCCATGACGAAAAGTCCAATTAGAGCTCCAACTCCACCAAGTAAGTTAATAACCGCATTTCCTCTACTTCGATAATCTTTTGGCACCAAATCTGGCATTAATGCAACTACAGGGGCTCGGTAAAGTGCCATAGAGATATTGAAACCACATATGACAATGATCAACAACCATAAGGTTTGATGAACTGTTGGTATCAATCCAAAGAAGAATGCAGCTATAGGGACACCTATCAAGATAAATGGCATCCTTCGTCCAAATTTTGTCCATATATTATCAGACACTTTTCCTATCCATGGTTGCATCGTTATGGCTGCTATATTATCAAGTACCATTATTATACCTATGATTAGTTGTCCATTATCTAGATATCCTAACAGACTGTCCAAATATTTTGGTACATAAATGTTAAACATCGACCATGTTATTGCTGTAGTGAAAAAACCTAAACCGATTACAGCAGTGTAAAGGTAGGAAAAACTCTTATGTTCTCTCGCATCAATATAATTCTGTTTAATTCTATTAAAGAATGACATAACATCAAGAAATGGAACTCATATTTAACCATTTTTCCCAGAAAAGTACTATATATAAAAAATAGGATGGAACTATTTCAGCGTGAGCGTGGCGTTTAAAACATTTTTAGAAGTTTTATAGATCTTATTCCAATTATTAGAAGTACCCGAAAAAATTTTTAATGTGTGAGTAACTAATTCAAATAGCCCTAACTCAGCTTTTATATGTAAAGTTGAGAAAAATACTGTGATGTGATAGACAATGGATCCTGAGAATCGTGGGAATAACACCATAATTCATGATGATGATTTCAAGGAATCAGGTGCTATTATTCCATTGTCTCAACGAGATGCACTTATTGTTGAGATGTATGAAGATGGTTTATCTACATATGAAATTTCAGAGCAATTAGATATTAATCGACACACAATCTCCAGAGTCCTCAAAGAAAATGAGATAGAAACCAGAACAATTGCTGATTATCACAAGTTTAAACATAATGATATTGAGCTGTTATTCAAAGAAGGAAAAAGCAAACACGAGATAGCTAAAGAGTTAGGAATAACATACTATACTGTAAGAAAAGTACTTGAAGATAAAGGATTGATTCTCAATAAGAAAGATAGAGAAACAGTGGCCATTGCTCGTTATATCCAAATGAAAAATAAAGGCTATGAAAACGAGTATATAGCG
>CAZJUB010000085.1:0-11304 GCA_964549075.1 uncultured archaeon
GGATTACAGTTGCTTTTTCTTTTCCTAAAAATTCTTCACCCATTACTGCAGGTTCGAAGAATCCAGCTTCTTTTTCTTCAGCAGTTAAGATTTCTTCAATTTTAATTGGTTTTGCTTGTTCTATTGGTTGTTCTGCTTCAACAGGTGTAGGTTGTTCAACAGGAATTTCTTCTGGTATTTTTACTTCCTCATGTGATACTGTTACCGGTTCTGGTTGAACAGGTATTTCTTGAGCAACAGGTACTGGTTGAGCTACCGGATTAGCTTGTGCAACTGGGGCACTTCGTGCTGCTGGTGCAGCGTCAGAAGCTGTTGATTGAGCAAATCTCAAAATTAGTTCATAAAGTAGCTCTTTTCTCTCCTCTGTTATGGGGGAAAAAGAAGTAATTAACAAGTAATTTGCTTCTAAGTTAAAAATCATAGCATGGACTTTTCCAGTTGAAGAAGTCATAACTGTTCCAGTAGGATCAATTTCTCCACCATTTTCTTTAAGCTTGGTTCTAAAATCATGAAGACCAATAAGATATTCCATGGAACTTTCAGCAGTTACATTAGCTTGAGAAGAAGCTCCAACAATAGGTGAGTTTGTTAATTTATCAATAAGAACTATTTCAACTATGTCGTATTCTTTCAAATCTACTTGCATACTAAGTTTTCCAAATGATGGGAGTAAAGCTTCAGGTTTCGGATTAAGAAAATCACGTAACTGTTGAACCCTCGGATCTTCTGCATGTTCCATCACATAACTTTGGAATTCTTCACTCTCTTCGACTTTTTGACCGAGATTAGAAATAAGCTCGAATCTTTTGGTATTGATTCCAGCTTCTTCCATAATAGTAAAAAGCAATTCTCTTAAACTATCAGCATAATAAATGCTGGTATTTTCAAAATCAATAGTATATTTTTCATCTGAGAACATTTCACGAATGTGTTGATGAATAACAATCATTTTTTCTGGAGTTACAAGATCGACTTTATGACATAAAACAGTTATATTACCTTCAGGATTTTCTTTCTTGTACTGGCGAATGGTAAAACTGAAACGACGTTCTGATTCTTCAAAAAGCTCAGGTTTGGTTACATCAACAATCCAAACAAGTAGTTTAACATTAGAGAACACAAGATGACGGAAATGAGTAACAGCTTCATTCCAATAACTTTCTTGTCCCCCAGAATCGATAATCATACTTGTTTGTTCCTCATCTAAGAATTGTCGTTGATAATGTACAGTAGCCATGTAATCGTCTACTTCACCTGGTTGCTTATTAAAGAAAACAACATCCTTTATAGCAGTCTTACCAGCAGCTTGAAGACCCATTAATAGTATTTTATCTTCAACAGTAGCTTTAGATTCTTCCTTTCCTGATAGCTCATCGAATAGATAGGACATAGTTGTGCCTCTAACCCTAGTGATAATTTAATCTTTATGATATTACACGAAAATAATATTAATAAGATATCGATAAAGGCCGAGAGAAAGAAGAAATCAATTCTTCTTTTGTTCGATTTTTTCCGCTGCAAGCATAACTTTTACTGATTTATGACGAATTATACGAAGTAATTCTTCAACCTCCTTCAACTGCTTCTTCTCTTTTAAGTAAGCTATAATTGCATCAACTTCATCATATACAAATTCTTGATTATTCAAAAGTAGATTACCGTATTCAGAATCAGCTAGAATTATTAAAGAAAGATTCTCAAATCCACCTCTTGCCATTTTGTTTGGTAATTGAATTCCATGTACAAAGCCTATCATTTTCTCTGTTGGAAGTATAATTGAACCAACTCTACGTCCCATATCATGTTCTTCGAATCCTAATGAACTATAAGCTTGATCAGAGATTTTCAGCAGAAAATTTTCAACTCCGATTTGCATTCGACCAAGATATCTAGTTGTATCAAGTGAATGTGTTGCGATGAGAGGGATAGGACCTTTTCTTTGATCAAAGATTGTTAATATTACTCCAGGTGACAACTCCTCATATCTATCCATTATTTCTTCGACTGATATTCCCTCCATAACTTCCTCAAATGGTTTACCTCTTGTCACTTTATAAACTATCAATGAAATAATTAAAATAACAAACAGTCCGCCACCTATCAACGTATAAAGTAACCACGATGGAAAACCAGGTGGGTAAATTTTGATTACTTTTTCATCCATCTCTGAATATGCTAAATCAAGAAAATCTCCTCCATCAAATGAAACTGAGACTAAGACATAATCTATATCTGCAGTCATAGTGAAAACTATTGTAGCTTCTCCATTAATATTGGTAGTTCTATTTAATATTACATAGGTAGTGTAGTTGCTGGGGATTGTAGCTAATACTCCCTCTGAAGTATTTTCGTATGAATATGAATAAACATAAAAGTGTAGAAGTTGTCCTGCTACACCTGTACCATTTTCAAAAGATAGAGCAGCAGTAATAGTAAATTCTGTTCCTTCTAAAACGGTAGAATTGGAAGATATTATATTAATATTAAGAAGGAGAGGAGTAACTGTGAATTCAAATGTGAAATCTCCTTCCAATATAGCATAGAAATATGTACTTTCTACATACATAATGATTGAATGATTTCCTTTTACTAAACCATGAGTAGAATAACTGAACCAATACTCAGATGTATTTTCAACATTATTAAAATTAGTAATTACAGAGTTTACTTGTCCCCACAAAATTGAAAGATTCTGGCTTAAATAATCTTTCATTTCAACATAAACAATTAAATCTTCATCATATTGAATAGAAAGATCTGTTTTCTCTAATATTTCTACTGTTCCAAGTTTCTTATCTACTGTGAGAAAAATCTTTACTGTTTGTGAACCTCCACCAACCAGATAGAACTCAAAAAGGGCATAAGATTCAACTCCTTCAGTAATATTAGTAGCTATAATTATACATTCATAAATGGTAGTGTCAATTTTAACCATACTCATTTCAAAATTGTAGACATCTGTTAGATTACGTAATTGCAGATCTGGAATTTCACTTCCATCTATAGTATCTGTAACATTTACAATGAAGACAAAACTATCAGTATAATTCATTCTATGATGGTATGATAAATATCCCCCTTCTTCTGACCACATTTCAGGATTTGGTGATGTTACCTTAACGTCGATATCATTTACAGTTATATAAAATGTATATGTTTTAGAGTTTGGTTGAGTGCTTATAGTATTATCAGTCAATGTAACTTTTAATGTGTGACGTCCATCCTCATCAGGAACATTGTCCATAAAATTATAACCATTAATTAAAACTGCATTTAAATCTAAATAATCACTTCTTGCATCATCATCATCCCAAATATAATAAAATAAAGCGATGTCATCATTAGTGTTGTTTTTATACAAAACAGGAGTATTACCCAAACTTGTATACTCTCCTCCATTAATGAGATTTGTATAAACGCCACTCTCATTTAAAAAAAGACCAGGAAGAGGAGCAGTTCGATCAATAATAAAATTGAAGGTTCTAGATAGAAAATTCTCATAAATATCATATAGTTCTATAGTAATTGTAGCAGTATCTCCTGTTTGGTAAGCTCCTGGTCCATCAAAGAATAAAGAAGGGATACGCACAGAGAAACTATCATACATATCATAAGTTGTGTAGATATAGTAAAATTCTAATTTATCATAACAATAGCGCACTGTTGTCACTGTTTCTATATTTTCTTCATCAATGAAAAACTCCAGATCAGTGAATTTGTTTATTTCATCTAGTTCATTTGGAGAAGTGAGATCCAATTGAGGGGCAATATTATCAATAATTAAGTAAATTGAGTAGAAACTGATATGACCTAACGAGTCGTTAGCATAAATTTTCAGAAAACCAGCACCATCTCCAGCGGAGAGTGTAATTGTTCCAGAGAAACTAGAATTACTGCCACCAGCCCATGAATAGAAAGTATCCACAATTGGATCGCTATCTTCAACTGTAACAATAACCTCATCTCCTGTTTTAACATAATTAGTTGAAAGGTGTTCAATGAGTTCAGGAATAGTTACTGTTTTGATTATAGGGGCTTGTGTATCAACATAGAAAACAATCGTTTGTGTAGCATAATTTCCAGCTAAATCGTAAACATAAATAGTAAAGTTATGAGTACCATCATCAAAAATTAATAAGGATAGAGAGAAAGGATAAGTTAAGGTTTGATTAGCCTTATTATCAATTTGAATATATACAATAAGCTGATTTACAGATGTGTAATTATCAGTAATAAGAAAGTCCATTATCTCGCTGGTTTCAAACCTTGTACCATTGTATGAAGTAAATACTGAACTATCTATTACTGGAGCTTCTAAATCAACTATAAAATTAAAATAGAAAATGTGAAGAATATTATCATAATCAAACGTTATAATTGTCAAATTATGAGGTCCTGGATCTGTTGATAAAGCATCTACTCCTGATAATATGAGTTGTGAACTTATGATCGTACCTGATTTTAGGATTCCACTATCCCAGACATAATAAATAGTTCCATTACTCTTCTGTATATTGATGACAACCTCATTTCCTCCTAAGTAATAAGAATTATTTCTTAAATCGGCTAACTCTACTAAAAACAACTCATCATCTGTGAAGAAACGGTAATTTTTCTCTGTATAAAAACCATTTACATCATACACTTTTATAACTAATGAATGATATCCTGGAGCTTCAGGTAAACTTGTTTGATAGATCGTACCTTGAGCTGGTGTCCACAATTGATCTGGGTCAGAACCCCAGCTATAATTTGCAGATTGTATTCCTACATTATCAGTTATGTTAAACTCTATCACTTTACCAGGAGCTTGATGAGTATCATTTAAAACATTGTATAATTCGATTGTAGGAGCTAAAGAATCAAAGTGAAAGATATAATTTACAGTTTCATTCGTATAGAAATCCGTAGTTTTAATTGTCAGGATATGTTCTCCATTATAGAGAGGAGCTACTATATCGTACGGACTCTCAAGCGTTGACCAAGTTCCGTTATCCCAAGTATACTCTGTGGTATCAACATAGTAGACATCAAAATCAATAGTGGTCCCACCCGTTACAGAAGAACCATTTATAAGAGGGCTATTAAGAACCACATTAATTATAGATTTATCATAACCAAAGATATACGAAGATGTTTTTGTATTATTATATACTGGATCACTCGCTTTAACATCTAATGTATTCCAACCAGGATTATCTGGAATTGTTGTTAAAGTAGAATCGCTGAATGAAGTCCAACTTTCACTGTTCCACCTGTATGAACTAATTGAACCATCAGTGACATCTATTGTCATTGCTTGTTGACTTTGATAAACTGCATTATCCATTGCTCCGATAATATTGATATCTGGATATGCTTTGGATCGCATATACAACTGAATTCCAGACATTCTAGTAACATTATTGATAAGATAAGTATTATCATATGCATTATTTGCATCATCTATTGTCCAGGTGGTAGATCCTCCTCCAGTATAACTATAACCTGTATAAGCCAGAAAAGAGCCTTGGGATGGAACATAACTAAAACGTGCTTCAATATCCCATCTCAATCTGTATCCAGCAGGAATTGTAACCGTTCCAGTAATATCAGCATAGGTACTCCTTTGTCCTGGCCAGATATTTGGTTCATATTGATATGAAGTTCTTCTAGCTAGAAGAGTCGGATTTAAAGGATCAGCTGGATTAAAAAGATAAAGACTCTGTCTAAAACTTATGTCAATTGACGAACTAAAAGGAGGAGCATCATTAGATTCATACCATGATAACCAATAAACTCTTCCTGTAATCTCATAATCTTCGGTAAACACTGGGCTATAAATTTTTGAAGGTTCATGAGGGCTATTTCTTTCTCTCAGATAGAACCAATCAGTGTTATTTGGCCATGTACTTGGTTCATCACTTAATGCTCTCCAGTACATCTCTTTTCCTAGAGTTCCGTCGTCCTTTATATCATCATAAGTAACCCATTCTAAGATATTTCTTCTATCATAGGGATCAGTTCCAGCAGGATCATTAATTAATGTATCACCTACATAAGAACTACCATAAATAAAGCCTGTTCCACCGGGGAAAAACGCTTGAGTTTTAAAATTACCTGCAATTTCTGCATTTGTTACTAGAGAACCATCACTAGGTTTTTCTGCAGATTTGATATAACCTGGAAAACTAGGAGTATCAAGGGTATTTGTTGATTCATTCGAAGAAGCGGAAACATCATTTTTAGAACTTTCAACTTGTCTATAGGTTACTGTATTGAAACAGAGTATAATTAACATTAAACCAAAAATAACATTCATTTGTTTTTTCATCTTCATACTCCTCACTTCTCCTCTATTCCTTGTGCAGTTAACATAACTATAACTGATTTCTTTCTGATCACTTCTACAATTGTCTTGATTTCTTCAAGACTCTTTTTTGTTCTTAAAGCTTCAACCAGATCATCTGCCTCGTCATACAAGTAATCTTGGTAATTAAGCAGATAATTACCATATTCAGAATCAGCTAACACAATTAAAGAGAGATTTTCAAATCCTCCTCTAGCTGTTTCATTTGGTAGTTGAATACCATGTACCCATCCCACCATTTGTTCACCTGGGAGAACGATAGATCCTACTCTACGACCAGTGTCATGTTCTTCAAAACCAAGAGAACTGTAAGCTTGATCTGAAATCTTTAGTAAGAAGTTTTCAACTCCCATTCTTAACCTTCCAATATAACGACCCAGCTCCAAGCTATGATCCATCACAAGAGGGACAGGTCCTTTTCTTTGGTCAAAAATTGAGAGTATAACTCCTGGAGACATTATTGAGTAATTGAGTGCTATCTGCTCTTCAGTTATTTTCTCCATCAAATCTTTGAATGGTTTAGGTTTAACTATTTTATAGATAATTAACGAAACAATTAAACCTAAAAACAAACTACCGCCTATGATTGTGTATAATAACCATGAAGGAAGTCCAGGCGGAGTTAGAGCATAAACTGGTTCATCTAGAACAGAAGAAGATATATCATATTGATCATTTCCATCAAAGAAGACTTCTATATCGATATACTCTATTCCCTCAGACATTTGAAAAGTTGCTGTAAAGTAACCATCAGCATCAGTAGTTACAGTGGTAGTCCAATAATCATCATAATCATCAACATTCAGAGCATATACCAATTTGTCGTTTGAGACTTGGATAATATAAACATAAATTATAATGGATTGACTTGCAAGAGGTGTACCGTCATTTGCTGTTAATATTCCTCTGATAACCACTTGAGAATCAATAAGTACTTCATAACTTGTAACTTCAACAGATATTTTAGATTGAAGTGGTAAAACCTCAACTACAAAACTGTTATTTGTCCCATAGAAGAAATAAGACTGAGCTTGAATGTTAAGAATATGATTACCTTTACTACCTAATAATACTGAAGAATAGTTAAATTGGTATAATCCATTTCCAAGTGTAACCATCGTATTAGTAACGTTATAACCATCAACAAAAATTGTTAAAATCGTTACATTTGAACCTATTTTATCTTCCAAAAAGATAATTATAGTAAAATTTTCTCCATAAACAACTTGATTGATACTTGATTGGTTAACTAGTAGTGTACCTTCTTTCCTATCCACTGTTAAGAAAATCTGAACTAGTTGTTTACTTTCTTCAAATTTATAGAATTGGATTTCGATTTTTGTTTCATCTGTTACATCATAAGCTGTAATCAATATTTCATAGGTTATATTATCCAGCTGTTTAATTATTTGCACTGAGATGTTTAAAGATGGATTTTCTCTATTAATTCTTGTTTGAAGCCCAATTATCTCAGTATTATTCACCGCATCTGTAACATTTAAAATAAAGCTTACACTCGCTCCATATATTAGATGAGTGGTATTTTTATAAGCATTTAAGGTTAATTCAAAATCATCATTTATGAACTTTAACTGAATATTATCAATTAGAAATGAATAAGTGTGATTTATTTCATTTTGAACATTATCTACTAAAATAACAGTCAAAGTGTAATTACCATCAGTTCCTGGAGTTAAGAAAGTTGGATATACATCTATCAAACTGAGAGATTGTTTATTTTCTTCTGCAACATCTCCCCAGTAGTAGTTGAAGGTTATTAGTTCTCCCACCTCATTTGCATAAGAATTATACCTTATAGGTTGATTACTTTGAGCATAATTCGATTCAGAGATATCTACCCATTCTTGTAATGATCCATCATAAACCTCCAAATCAATGACTGGGGGTTCATAATCTACCTTAAATTTAAACCACTCAATATGTGAGTTCCCCACTATATCCTTAACATTTACATAGAATGCTACTATATCCCCTTGTTTATAAAATGGTATAACTGTCACAGTAAAATTATGTTCTGGACTTGTGTACCATCCTGGATATATATCCCATGAGTATTGAATTAATTCTATAGTATTATCTCCTAAAACATCTGTTGTTTCAAATTCTAAAATTGTATTGAAATTAACTTCTTCTGTAGTATTAGGCATATTAACAAGAGCTACTGAAGGGGCTTGGATATCTATAATTAATGGTTGAGGCTTAGAGGAAAGATGTAATCCATCATCAGCATATATAACCAATGTACCAGATTTATTTTGATAAGGAAGAACAAAACTATCTGTAAAAGTATGTTGTTCTCCGTCCCAAACATAGTATGTTATAACTCCTGAATATTCTTCTTCAATATTCACATTTACAACTGCATTACCAGGAAGGTAATATTTTCCTTGGAGAGTTACCAAGGCTGGGATATCATACTCTATTTTAGGAGGAGTATTATCAATTGTAAATTCAATGTAAAGAATATCATAGAGCCCAGCAAGATCTATAGCATATAGATAGAGGTAATGTACACCATCGTTTGTTAGGAAATCTAAATTATAGAAATAAGAACCTGCACTTAAAGTTTCATTCACCATTCCATCAACAGAAATTAGAACTGTAAGATTTTCTCCAGATACTTCATTATCTGTAATTGTGAAATAGAATGTTGTACCAACAGAAACATATCGTCTATTATTATAATTTTCATCAGGGACAATATTCGGAGCTTCTAGATCCACAATAAAAACGAATGCATAATTAAATTCATAACCTGTATAATTATAAGTTCTAATAGTAAGGGAATGTGTACCTGCCGATGTTGGGATACCATCTGGGTATTCTAATGTTAATGTTTGAGACGCAATAGTTCCATCTTCAAAAGCTCCACCATCCCAGCTATATTGTGCTATCCCATTGCTTTTTTGAATGGTTATATTAACTGTTTCACCGCCTAAAACATAAGAATTATTTGAGAGATTTTGCAACTCAACTAAGAAGATATCGCTATCTGTGATGAAACTAAAGCTCTTATAAATTCCTTGATTATAATTATCAAATGCATATATATGCAATACATGCACCCCATCAGAAATAGGGAGATTGGTTCTGTAAATACTCCCATACGCTGGTAGCCAAGTTAAGTTCGCATTGCTATCCCAATGATACTTTACATCTTGTATACCAGAAGAATCGGAAATTTCCACATCAATTGTTTTTTGTGGTGCATATGTTCCACCGTTGATCACATTATCAAGGTTCACACTAGGTGGATCCGAGTTAAAAGTAAAGAAATATCTATAAATTTCATTCATGTAAAAATCAGAGACTCGAATGGTTAAATTATGCTCTAATTCGAAGATAGGAGTTACAATATCATAGGGAGCTAAAAGTGGGAATAATGTTCCATTCTCATCCCATTCATATGTTACCGTATCAACATAATAGGCCGTAAAATTAAGTAAATCCCCCCCATTTATCGTTGATCCATTACTCGGAGGAGAATTAAGTACTAAATTAATTTCAGAAGCATCATAAATAAATTGATAAAATTCATATCGTGTATTGTTATATTCTGTGTCACTAGCTCTTATTTCCAGATAATGATAATCGTGAACAGCAGGTAAATTAGTTGTGGTAGAAGTTGAAAAACCGATCCAACTCCCATAATCCCATCTATAGGAACTTATAGAACCTGGTGTGACATCAATATTCATTTCTTGAGGAGTGTAATATACAGCATCATTTACTGCGTTATAAAAAGTAATATCAGGAGTTTTATCCTCGAGCATATAAAGCTGCACTCCTAGCATACCATCGGTGTTAGAGACAATATATTCGTTAGTATACACACCATCAACAATATCCCAATCAAGACCACTTCCGTAACTCAGTATATCTAAACTAAAGTGCCCTCCAGTTGCATCTACATTATCATATTTCATCATATAAGTAATTTTAAATCGATCTCCAGCAGGCACAGTATAAGAGGAAAACGAACTACTTGTTTCAAACCATTGTCGATATTCAGTAGTAGTAGGAGTACCAGCAATTTTAGGTATTAGATATTCTACTGATGTTATCTCAGTAGAGTTTGAAGTTGCTGTTTCATAATGCCAAAGAGTTATTTTTAGAGTAGCATCCATAGCATTAAAAACTGAATTAGAAGGATCATCATTTAAATCTCGATGCATAGTGAATATATAATGTACTTTACCTGAAATCGTTGTATCGTAAGATAGGATTGGGCTGTACATTAACGCATATCTTCCTGAACCACCATAATCTGCTCCCATCAAATAATAGACATTATTTGTGCTTGGGACAACACCATTAGCAAGATCTCCAACTGCAAATCTTTCTTGATCTATATTTGAACCACTTGATATACTATCATAGGCGGTCCATTGATAACCCGATCCATTACCATCTAGATCTGATGTAAAGGTATTATAACTGAAATACGCCTTTGTTTTATAATTTCCTTCTATTACTTCTGTTTTTATTTTGATTGGAGATGGATTATACGGTTGATATCCATCATAATCATCAAAATCGTCAGAAGGCGAGTTGTCTTCTGTTCTTTGTATCGTATCTATAGGTTTAGAATTATTCTTTACAGAATTTGAAATTTCATAATATAAAACTGAATTGAAACATAATGCAATAAATACTATTGAAATTAATTTATCTAACTTTACTCCTCTCATTTACTTAACCTTTATTCACAATTTAATTGATTATTAATTATTTCTTTGATGTCAAATGAGTGATAAAAGCCTTCACTTATAGCTTCTTGAAACTCTTGAATACCTTCTTGTGTAACATTAGAAATCTTCACTGATATAATTCTTTCTGGATTAATTTGCACACCTATCTTATTCAGTACATGTTGTTGGATAAATTGTTTTCCTTGTTCAACATTAGCATCTGTAACAAGAATGCTTCTTTCA
>CAZJUB010000086.1:0-11291 GCA_964549075.1 uncultured archaeon
ATAGGGTGCTGAAGCCCGGTCGCTGGATTTAACTCTGTTATCATGACACTTATGAAGGAACTTGGGGACTGCTGCAGGATATTATGGCAGAGGAGGGAAACATACCAGAAAAATAGAATCAAGTACATTTTATTTAGACGGGACAAAACCTACGATTAGAGCAAGTCTATTAGGAGCTTTACGTGATGCTATGGAGAATGCAATTGGGGGGAATGGTGTAAGGGTAGTACAAACCTTAGCATTTGGTGGTGCAGAATTTTCAGGACTAGATACTGGAATTCCAGCTGTTATAGCGTTTGTTCTTATCTTTCTTCTAGTAATAGTAGGAGTGATTACTCTCATTAGAGAGAAGATTCAAGGAACTCAAGACCGATTATACTCAACTCCTTTAAGATCTTCTGAACGTTTACTTGGATATGTTATTGGTTTGCTTCTAATAGCAACCATAATGATAGCACTTGTGTTAATTTTTGGTGTTTTTGTATTTGGAGCAAAAGTTCAAGGTAATGTTTTCTTGTTGATTTTTGCTGCTTTATTATTTGGAATGGCACATGTGTTTTTGGCAGTCTTTTTAGCTAACTTTGCACAAAATGAGCTTCAAGCAATTCAATTTGCTCCTTTAACAGCTATTCCTAGTATGGCTCTTGGAGGTCTATTTGTTCCAACTATCAGTTTGCCAGCTTGGCTTTATCCTGTCTCATATGTAGTACCATTAACCTATGGAATTAACCTCTTTGAAGGTATAATGCTTAAAGGCTGGGGATTTAAAGAACTATGGTTAGATTTTACTGTTGTAGCTGTGATGTGTTTGATTTTCTTTATACTAGCGGTAATCACTGTTAGAGATAGGATGAGAGATTAAGGTGGTTGAATGAATCCTAAATCCTCTCTTTATTTCTCTAAAGATGATGCAATAAAAGCTCTTTCGAGTCTTGGACTTTCACTAGGAGAATCACGAACTTATACTTCTCTCGTTGGTATGGGATCTACGCATGCCACTACTCTAGCAAATGTTGCTGAAGTTCCTCAACCTAAAATTTATGGGTATTTAGAGAGCTTGGTGCAGAAAACCTTTGTTACAAGGCAAAGTAAAAGAGGAACTCCTGATACTTTCACAGCTGTACCTTATGAAATTGTAATTGAAACACTGGAAAAAGAGTTGGAGAATAAAGTTAAAGCTGCAAACAGATATTTTGAGCAAATTAAAGAAGAGGAAAGAACAAGAGAAGTTGAAGATCTTTTTTCTTATTTTGAAGGTAAAAGAGCTGTCTATGCTGGTTTGAAAGATATTATTGATACTGTAGAGAAGAATATAATTATTATCTTAATCAATTCTAAAGATGAAGAAGTTTTACATAAATTGATAGATGAAAGGAGGAAAACTATTACAGATTTAGAAATCTCTCAATTAGGTTCATCTGATAGACTTCAGAAAGTCCCTCCAATCAAGAGGCTTATGAATGCAGAAGGTTTCCGGAATCTTCTCAATAAAAGACCAACTATGTTTTTTGTAGATGTTGATTTCGAGCAGAATAAATGTACATCCATGAATCTAATTCTACCTCCTATCGAAGAATTCAATCAAGCTTTGATAAATATTAAACATCCAATAGCACTGCATTTCCAAATTCAGTTATTCTCGAGTCTTCTGGATACTTTGAAGAATGTTGGAATGAGAATAAAGAAGTTTTAAGTCAAGATACAGTTATAAATCTCCTCTTTTTTCTTATTTTGTATGTCAAAAAACGTTAATAAACAATTAACTGGTTCGGAAGTTATAATTGAATATTTGATAAAGGAAGGAGTCAATTATATTTTTGGAATTCCGGGTCATGGTTGTTTAGGATTTACTGATGCTTTACTAAAGTACAAAGATGAAATTCAAGTTATTCAACCAAAACAAGAAATGGCAGGCGTTCATATGGCTGTAAGTCATTATAGAGTAACAGGTAAACCTCTTGTAGTATTTACAAGCATTGGACCTGGGGCAATTAATACAGCTATTGGTTTAGCAGATGCTTATGTTGATTCTATGCCTGTTTTAGTATTATCAGGAGATACGCATGTACATATGAGAGGAGTTGGAGTGCTTCAAGAAATTGAAAGACACAAAGACAGTTCGATGCCACGAATTCTTGAACCAATAGTTAAAAGATCTTTTGAGTTAGCTTCAGCTAATCAAATACCCAAAGTTATACAAAGAGCTTTTAACATCATGATGACAGGTAGAAAAGGACCAGTTCACATTGATTTACCAATGGATGTTCAATGTGATTTTGTTGAAGGACAAGTACCTGATCCGTTTAAAAGAAGGAGTGCATCAAAGCTACGTGGTGATTTTAACTATATTCAGATGGCTGCTGAATTATTCATGAAAGCTAAAAGACCTCTAATATGGTTAGGTGGTGGTGTAGTTTCTTCAGGAGCTTTCGAAGAGGTAAAAGAAATAGCAGAATTTACTGGAGCTCCTGTCTTAACTTCAATGATGGCAAAAGATGCTTTTCCAAATGATCATCCTCTTTTTGGCTGGGCAACAGGTTCTAAAGGTACTAAAATTGGTATTCAATTAAGTAGAAAAGCTGATGTTGTATTAGCTGTTGGAACACGTTTTGCAGATGAATCTACTTGTTCTTACAGAAAAGGAATTGCATGGAATTTTGGATCAGAAACCGATGATACAAAACTCATACATATTGATATAGATCCTAATGAAATTGGCAAAAACTATCCAGTAGATATTGGGATTGTTGGTGATGCTAAAGCTATACTAAACGATTTCTTAGGGATATTGAAGAGGAAATTTGCACCAGTTAATTATATAGAAACAGCGTATTTTAAAGAGATCCATCAATTAAAAGAAGAATGGTATAAATTCTTATCAGATTGGCGTATACCCCAAATGGAGCCAGTTATGATATCTTGCGTTTTAAAAGAAGTGAGGGAATTTTTGGATAGAGACGCAATTATTGTAACTAGTTCAGGTAATGTACAAGCTCAGATGATTCAAGAGATAGAATTCTACGAACCACATACTTGTATAACAGCTGGTGGTTTTTCTACTATGGGCTATACACTTCCTGCAACTATAGGTGCTAAGCTTGGAAAACCAGATAAGCAAGTTATTGGACTCGTGGGAGATGGAGATTTCTTAATGTCGATGCAAGAACTCCATACAGCAAAACAGTTAGGCCTAAATGTAGTGGTTATTGTTCTAAATAACGCTGGATGGATTGCAATCACCGATTTACAAAGAGCTGTTTTTGGTCAAGAGAGAGGTTATGCTACTGAATTCGAAGATTCTAATGGAGAAGTATGTACTCCTCATTTTGCTGATATCGCAAAGGGTTTTGGATGTTGGTCCACTAGAATCTCAAAAAACGACCAGATTAAACCAGCTCTCCAAATGGCATTTAAACAAAAAAAACCTGCAATTATTGAAATAATGGTTAATAGAGATCCTAAATATACTGGTTCTCCTGCGTGGGGTTGGTGGGATGTTCCGATTCCTGCATATATGAAAGAAAAACGAGAGAGATATCTTAGCCAAATTAAAGAGGAAGATCTATCCTAATTAATTCCACTTCCTTTTTATTAAAATATCTAAGATAATTAGTATATCTCCAAAAAAGTTTTTATTTAAGTTTTGAACACAAACGCTATGGAAAAAGAACAAAAGAAATCAAAAAGAGCTGTTCCTCTGAAATTTAATCTAGCTTTTGCGACTGGTGAAATAACTGATGCTGTATCTTATCAAGGATTCTCCTTTCTAATTTTCGCATTTTATTATTCCATTGTTGGTATTGATTTAAAATATGTTACAATAATATACATTTTGTGGTCAATTTACAATGCGTTTAATGATCCAATTTTAGGAGGTTTTTCTGATAAAACTCGAACTAGAAAATTTGGGGGTGGACGTAGAAGACCTTGGATGATTGTAGCTTGGATTCCTCTGTCACTTATCATGTTCTTTCTTTTCACACCATTTTCTACTTATGCAAATCATCCTGTTTGGGTTTCAATCTACTTCTTTGTCATTATTTGTTTGTTTGATACTATTTATACGATGTTTTCTCTCAATAGAACTTCGTTATATCCCGAGATGTTTAGAACCGATAAAGAAAGAGAAGAAGCTGGTGCTGGTAGAAGATTGATGATGATAGTTGGTTTGATTTTAGCAATGGGATTACCTACTTTCATAATTGGCGATTTAACTGATCCTGCAAATCACTATAAATATTGGATAGCTGGTGCTGCTCTTGGTGTTATTGTCTTCATAACTGCATGGGTCAATTTAAAATGGGGTGTAAAAGAACCTCCCTTAGAACATATGGAGAAAATAGATACCATTGGAGTTCTTAAATCCATTTGGATAACTCTAAAGAATAAGAAATTCCTTATTTTTGTCTTATGTTCAATGATGAACTGGTATATATTCGCTCTCTTCCCAATGATTATACCTTATTTCTCTAAATACGTTTTAGGAATCCATGCAGGTGCTGACTGGATGGCATCAAACTATGGTATATATGCTGCTTTACTCTTATTGGTAGCCTTTCTTTCATCTGCAATAGGTGTGCTGATATGGTCGAAAGTCGATAGTATACTAGGAAGCAAATTAGGCTTTATTTTGTCACAGATATATTGGGTATTAGTGCTGATCCCACTTTTCTTTGTAAACAATTATTTTGTAGCTTTAGGAATTATGGCTCTTAACGGTATAGGATTAGGTGGTTCTCCTTACTTTATTGATAGGAACATTTCTAATATTGCAGATGATGACGAATTACAAACGAATCAGAGAAGAGAAGCTTCATATTATGGAGTACACGCTTTGATAATACGATTATCTGGTATCTTAGCCATTGTATCAATATTCATTATGTTAGGAAGCAAGTGGAGTATTTTCCATGAAGTAGACTTTACAAGCAATCCACCTATTGTCGAACTTAAGTCTCTTGTATCTTGGTTCCCAGCAGGAGCTCTTGTTCTTGGTATAATTTTCTTACTATTATATCCACTTAATAAGAAAAAGGTAGATATTTTACAAGCGAATTATAAAAAGAGTAAAAAATAATATAGAAGAAAGAATAATCTTTTTCTTCATCCTTTAATTTTTAATCCTTGTAGATATTCTATAGCGCTCAAAGCTGCAACTGTTCCTAAACCAGTAGAAGTGGTTATTTGTCTCATAAGCGGGTTATTTATCTTACTTGTTACATCTCCTGCAGCAAAAATTCCAGTAACATTTGTTCTACATTCATCATCTATTTTGATAAGACCTTCTTCAAGTTCAACTCCAAGAGCTTGAGCAAGTTCCACGTTAGGGATAGAGCCTATTTCAGCAAAAACTCCATCAACTTTTAGAGAATTACCATCATTAAACACTACTTCTTCAATAGTATTGGTTCCCTTTATCTCAGTGATTTGTTTGTTGTAAAGAATGGTGATATTATCTCTGTTTTTAGCTCTTTCTATGTAAATTTTTTCGCATTTTAGATAGTCTGATCTTGAAATCCAGTATATTCTTTTTGCACCAACATCACTTAAAGCTAAAGTACCAGTAGCAGCAGCGTCGCCTGAGCCTGCCACAATAACCGTTTTGTTTTTGAAGAAAGCTGCATCACAAGTTGCACAATACGACATCCCTCTTCCTACAAATTCCTTTTCTCCAGGAACTCCTAGTTCCCTATGTCTACCCCCCGTTGCTAAGATCAAGGCTTTTACAACAAAGTCTCCCATATCGCTTTTGATATGAAATCTACCATTTTCGAGTATATCAATAGTTGACACTTCACCGAAAACTATTTTTGTACCAAATTTCTCAGCTTGAGCTTTCATTTTATCCGCCAATTCTATACCAGATATCATCTCATAACCAGGATAATTTTCTATTTCCATAGCTAAACCCATTTGACCCCCGTAGTCGAGTCCAACTTGAACCACAGAAACTCCTGACCTAGATGCATAAAGTGCAGCAGTTAATCCTGCAGGACCTAAACCAATGATACCGAGATCTTTTTCGTTAGGACGTGCTTGTGCGTTTTCTTCTTGTTCCTCTTCTAAATCTTCTGTCGGACCTAATATTAACATATTTATCACTATCAACAAGTATTAAGGAAATAAAAATATTCTTCCTCTTTAAAATTATGTTATTATCATTTAATCATTTCAGTTATCATCTTGCCTAATTTAATGATACTAAATGGTTTTTGGATAAAACTTGTTACACCTAATTTTCCAGCTTCTTCTCTAACAGTAGGATCAGCTGTGATAAAGAGAATCTTTGATTTGTTTATTATTTTGTATTCCTTCAGCTCTTTAAGAGTATCAAGGCCATTCTTAATGGGCATGCGATGATCTAGAATAATTACATCAGGATATTTTTTAAGCTTATTAATCTCCTCAATTGCTTTTGAACCATTTTGAGCTGTTCCAATGATTTTATGTCCTTCTAAGCTTAAACCTTCTTTGTAGAGGAATTGAATTGTTTCTTCATCATCAATAATATAGATTGTTGCCATCTTTCATCCTCCTGAAGGTAGTACAATAACAACTACTGTACCTTTAGTGTGGTCATTTGCGACTCGATTTTCAAAACGTATCTGTCCATTATATGAATTGATGATCACTCTTGCCATATAAAGACCTAAACCTGATCCTCCTTGGAAACGATGATCACCACGAGAGAGTCTTTTGAAAAACATAGGTTTTACTTCATCTGGAATTCCAATGCCATAGTCTGTAAATTTAATCTCAACCATATCCTCTCCGTCTAACTTTACAGATTGGCATATGATGTCAAGTTTTGGGATTTCCTCGTTGGTATATTTTATGCTATTATTAATTATATTCTCGAAAACGTTTTCCAGCAAATCACCAGCAATGACATTTTCATTCTTTGCACAATCTAATTTTATATTAATTAGCTTTGGATAGATTATTGATTTCTGCATTTCTATAGCATTTTCAAGAAGAGATCTAATGTAGACTAATTTTCTGGTTTTTCTCTCTTTTTGGATTTTCGTTAATTGTTGGACTGTTTGTAATATCCTCTCACTTCTCTCAACAACACTGATACTTCTTTGAATGTACTCTTTTAATTTGGCAGGTTCCACACTTTCAGCACTTTGGTTTAAAAGTTCTAAATAGCCATGAACTGAAGTATTAGCATTAAGAAAATCATGTGAAATAATATCTAGTAAAACAGAAACAAATTCTCTCTCCTCTTCACTTTGCAAATAGAGGAAATGATGCTCATAGTTAAGTGATATCTGGCTACAGAAAGCAGTTATTAAATCTATATCCTCTGGTAAAAACAGATTACTAATAGAAGAATTAAGCAGAATAAAACCAGCTGGGACTTGATTCAAGTGAAGAGAAATAACTACGCATGATCTAGTTTCTTCAGAAATATTCGAGAAATCTTTATGAAAATGAAGAACATTTTCTCCACTTTTTGCTATATCTTCCAAGATAAGTTGTGGATTGAAATTAGGGGAAAATTCTCCCTTTTGTGCAACTGTTTCACCATCTAGAAAAACTAACCCTCCTTCAGCATAATAGATGTCCATCAAATCATTCAATACATTATCCCAAAAGGATGAAAGATCCTTATATCTTGAGAACAGTGCATATTTGTTTAAAACTGATACTGTAAGAGAAAGTTTCTTTGTAGCTTCAATATTAGTGAAAAAACCTACTGAACCAATCGGATTATTTGCTCTGTCATACAAAAGCGAACCTATAACCCGAAAAGTGCTGGGACGTCCATCTTTATTAATAAGAACTAGCTCGTATGAACTAGCAGTAAGGTTTTTTTCCATTCTTTCTTTAAGAACTTGATAGTATATCTCTTGAGAATCAGGATGGAAGAAATCTGTAACAGAATGTTCACTTATTTCTTCAAAAGAATAACCAAGAAACTCACACAATCTATCATTAATGAAGATAGTGTGATCATTGATATCATCAACCCAAAATCCCAACTGACTGTGAGTTGTTAATGTTTGAAGTATGGAAGAAACAAGTTCTGGCGATTGTTCAATAAGGGGATCTGCACTAATATTGCTACCTACTAAAATTCTGGATTTTTTGTTATTAAAAATCAAATCATAAGCTTGAATTCTACTTAAAGCAATAGTTCCATCCTTTCTAATAATCCTAACCTGCATAGTTGTTTCTGGTTTTTCACCAGCTTCAAGTAGTTTAATTCTTTCTTGAACAATAGGACGATCATCTTCATGAACTAAGTCGGTGAGCGTGGTCTCATTGAGATCTTCAGGTTTATAACCACTAGCATCAAAGAAAGTTTGGTTTGCATAAACAATTTTATGAATGTCTTGGATAATAACTATAGACAACGTAGTAGAATCAAAAAAATCTTCAAAATCCTCTAGAGTTTGTTTGCCAGACATCCTAGTAAAAATAGGGAAAAATGGAATATAAGTTCTTTGTAAAAGGCTAATGAGTTTTTTGAGTATCGGAAATTTCTATCCTAATATCTTTTCATAGAAACAGCTCTCATTATGAGTTGCAACTAATTTATAATCCAAACTCTCATAGAGATGTCTTGCAGCAGTATTATCATCTAAAACATGCAATGCTAATCTATCCAATCCTTGATTCAGACACCATTTTTCTGCTTTAAACATGAGTTGTCTAGCTAAACCCATTTTACGGAAATAAGGTATAACGTGAAGATTATAAATCCAAACATGTTGTTGCTTAAATCTCCAGAAAGGTTCCCTATTACAAAGCCAGATAAGACCAGCTTGTATTCCATTATCAGAAATAGCTATGAAAATTTTGTGATTGAATCCCCTAGGATCCAGAGGGTCAGCTTCATCAAATTCTTTGTATTTCTGAAGTAATTCTTGTTCTGTGCAGTTATCTGGATTTTTTACAGTTGTTAAAAATGATTTGAATTCCAAGTCATCAAAAAAAATCCAATCTTCTTCATTATCTAATTCGCGAATTCTGAATGACACGAGGGAATTTTACATTAAACATTAATAAATAATGGTAAATGAACTATCAATAATTGTATCTGAAAAGAGAAATAAATTTAGTTTATAATAAACAAAAAATAAAAGAATAAAAAAGGAAATTTAGGAAAATCCTAAATTTTTGGTTTAATATAACCTGTATCCATCATACTCTTGGTAAGGTCACGAGCATATCTGATTTTTTCTTCAGCTATCTTGAGAAGTTCATCTTCTTCCATAACAATTCGAGCAACACCTTGTTCAATAGCTTTCATACCAACACTAGTTGCTTCATGTGGGAAAAGCTCCCATTCATCCATTGTTGGTAGGACATATTTGTCTGTTGTGCCTTTCTTAATCGCAATATCAGCTATTGATTGAGCTGCAGCAACACACATTTCGTCTGTGATTGTAGTTGCGTTGACATCTAAAGTACCTCTGAAGATACCTGGAAATCCTAGACTGTTGTTGATTTGGTTGTCAAAATCGCTTCTACCAGTACCAACAACTCTAGCTCCAGCTTCTTTTGCGTCCCATGGCCAAATTTCAGGAATAGGATTAGCACATGCAAAGACTATGCTATCAGAACCCATCTTTGAAATCCATTCTTTCTTAACCACACCAGGGGCAGATTTGGATGCTGAGATCATAACATCAGCTCCTTCCATAGCTACACCAAAATCACCTGATAGACCTTCTGAATTGGTTTTTTGAGCAAGATCATATTTGAAAGTATCATAATCTTTCTGGTCAATAATGTCTTGTCTATCATTTGTAATAATACCCTTAGAATCAGCCATAACTATGTTCTTGAGTGGAACACCAGCTGCATTTAGAACATAAGCTGTTCTGGTATTAGCAGCACCAACACCTAACATAGCAACTTTGAGCTGATCAAGGTCTTTACCAACATGATGAGCTGCACCAATAACACCTCCTGTAACAACAGATGCTGTTCCTTGAGCATCATCATGCCAGACAGGAATAGTAACTTCTGGATCATTTCTTAATGTTTCAAGAACAGTGTAACATTTAGGTTTAGAGATATCTTCTAGATTAATACCGCCAACAGAGGGTTGGAGTAATTTTACAAAATTTATAATTTCTTCAGCTGTTAATCTTTTAGCTTTATCAGGTGAAGTACCATAATGATTACCAATACTAAGTGGAAAAGCATCAACTCCACCTAAATATTTGAATAATAATGATTTTCCTTCCATAACAGGCTGACCTGCTTCTGGACCTATGTCTCCAAGTCCCAATACTCTTGTTCCATCTGAGACTACAGCAATAGTATTAGCTCTGTTTGTCATTCTAAAGGATTCTGCTGGATTAGATACAATTTCACGACAAGCTTGAGCTACACCTGGTGTGTACCAGACAGCAAATGCATCAAAATCCCAAACACTACATTTAGAAACAGTTTGAATTTTTCCCTTATAATAAGGATGCAATTTCACTGCTTCTGCAGAGGGTTCTTTAGCTTTAGCTAACAATTTTTCAATTTCTTCTTCTGTGAGTTTTTCATCAGTCATAATTTTCACCTATTATTCCAATAGGATACTGTCATAAATTTTCTTTATCCTTTAATTAAAGCTTTTTCTTTGACAAATTTCATCAAAAGATAGGTATGCGCCTACAATAAATATATACTTCCAGTATCTCTATTTATACAAAAGGTGTGACTATCTCTTAGGGAATAAATGAGATAAAAATTTATGAAAGATATTCAAAAATTTAATTTTGAGATAATTTTGCGTTAGTTATTTTTTTTTCTTCATCTATATCCATTGTTTCTATCTGTCCTTGTATCCTACCCAATAGGAAACCTGAGATAAGTATAATAATTACACCAAAAATAATCATATATATTGAATAGTTTAGAGGAGAATTTTTGAGATAAATACCATAATACAGAATTATAGGTGCGGTCTGTGTAGGTATTTGTCCAATTGGATAAATCTTACTCGCATCACCATATTTGAAAGCATCCTGAACATGGGCTATTCCTATAATATTGATAATTGCAACTATTATGATAGAAATTATGAATAAGATGATGTTTAGAGCTGTAAAGTGTCCTGCAATCATTTCTTTAAACAGAAAAATGAATGGTTGTAACCACGCGTTCGAAACTACAAAAGGAAAGGTTGCTCCTAATGCTAGAAAAAGGGTTTTACCTTTTACTACTCTCTTTCCAATCTGTCTACTCGTTATCCACAGAATAAGATATACTACTGTAAAGATTCCAAAACGGATAAGGAAGTTTGTTTCTGAGAAATTAACCATGTCTTCATCAGTAAT
>CAZJUB010000087.1:0-11024 GCA_964549075.1 uncultured archaeon
CAATAGCTTTCTAAATAAAAGATTCTACCGGAACATCAGCTCCAATATCAAATACTTCAAATCCCTCTGAAGATAGCATTGAAGCGACTAATGTTTTTCCTATGTCGTGAATATCTCCCTCTATAGTACCTATGACAACTTTACCAAGAAACCTCTCTTCTTTACCTTCCTGAAGCAGTGGGTGAATTATGGTCATAGCAGCTTTCATCGCTTCAGCACTACGCATAAGTTCTGGTAGAAAGAATTCTCCTTCTTCAAACAAGTCACCTGCTTCTCGTATAGCTAAAGAAAATGAGTCGATAGCTTCATTGACTTCCATTTTTCCATTAACTACTTTTCTCGCTAAATTTTCTGCTAACTCGATATTCCCATCTAAAATTGCTTTTTTACATTCATCACTGAAAGTCATTTATATCTCCTACAACGATATTTTACAATTAGTGAGAAAGATTAATTGTTAATTAGACTTTCCCCTTATTCATGGCAAATTTTTATTGTCCAATCGATTAACGGTTGAAGTGCTTTTGAAAGTTCCTCCCCTTTAGTTGAAAGAGAATATTCAACTTTTGGAGGGATTTCTGCGTGAATATCTCTGATGAGTAAACCTTCTTTGTGTAATTCAGTTAAACGAGCTGAAAGAGTTGCATCACTAATTTTATCCCTCTTCCAACCTTTATGAAGTAATTCTCGAAGCTCATTATACCTTACTTTCTTACCATCACTTAGAACATTAATTAGTTGGATACTCCATTTTTTACCTACAAGATTCAAAATTTTTTGTGCTGGAATGAAACATGGATATCCATTTTTCTCATGAGAACATTTGACGATTGAAGGGTACTCGTTTATTTTACTCACATTACTTCACTTCTTCAAAGTTACTTAAAATTTATTTAGAAAGACCTTATATATAAATACTTTCATATCTAAAGTAATAACACTTTGATAACTAAAGTGAGGTAGTGACAATGAACAAAGATTGTAAAGGAAAACACCATAACTGTGGAGAATTCAAAGGAAATGAAACTAAAGAGGAAAAACTCCAACATTTAACAGATTGTAAAGCAAAACTACAAGATCAGATAAAGAAAATCGATAAAGCTATTGCTGAATTAGAATAATAGTTTTTCATTCTTTGTTTGGAAAATACTTGCATAATTCCCAAAATGGAGGAACTAATTCTAAATCTACCAAGATATCTACAAGACAGAAAGCACCCCATTAATTAATGACCTTACCTTCTTGATCGACTTCAAGGATTGCCATACCGTCAACTTCTGTCTCTTTATTGGTCGGTTCAAATCCCCAGGCACTACCTCCATGTCGCATTTTTGCAGTATATCTTACCCAAACCTTTGTCTTATCAGCAATTAGATCTTCTACTGAATATCTTAGATCATGAAAAGCTGATCTAAAATATTTTATCTCATGAATAACAAGTTCTGGTCCTTGTTTAGGTATTCCAATATAATCTGGTTTGAAGTCAGGATGAATTAATTGATAAGCTAAGTCAAAATCTGGTCTACTCCACATCTCCTCAAACCAACGTCTTCCAATCTCCTTGTTTCTTTCTACTGACATAGATAGAAAGTTCTTGGGACTTTAATAATTCTTTCTAGAAAAGAAGTAAACTTAATACTCGCTGTTTTGCTTCCAAATATTTGTCCTCTTGATTAGATTCACTGAAAAATCCTGCCGCTGACATTCCTATATATATTTTATAGCATAATAGTCTCTTCTCATAGTTTTCAAAATCTAATAATTCTGAATCTTTAAATTTCTCACAATATAATTTTGAGTAATTATCTTCATCTCTAAAACCCCAGAAATCTAACCAAGCTATGTCATAAACAAAGTCTCCGTAGATAGAGTGTTCCCAATCAAAAACTGCTGTTATTTTGCCTTCTGTATCTGCTAAAACATTATCAAAGCCAAAATCACCATGAACTAGATAACGTTTAAAGGAACAAAATTTGATTAATTCTTGTATTTTTTTTACCCCTTCATTATATAACTCAAGCTCAAAAATTCCAGAAGAAAATCTTTCATTTGTATAGATTTTTTCTTTTTCCAACCTCTCTAAAATGTACTCTTGCATGGTTTTGTATTTGCCTTTTTTCCATATTTCCCAGTATCCATAACCTCGTGTATCTGAAATTTTAGTTGTATGGATTAAATATAGCATCTCCACAAGAGATTCATCTACTACCTTCAGCTTATCTTCTGGAAAGAGGTGAACAAAAGAGCCATTGATGTTTTCCACTATACTGTAAATAAATTTGTTTCTTTTATATTCTTTAAAGATACCCTGTTCAATTGTTTTTGGAATGGGAATCTTAGGATTTCTTTTTTTCAAAATTTCATAAATAAAAATTTCTTTCACAAAAGGATTTGTTTTTCTAAACCTTTTCTTGACTTTTCTGATTTTGATGACATATTTTTGATCTTTGTTCTCAAAAGAGAAAGCTTGAGATATTTCTCCTCCTTTAAGAATTTCAATGTTTTTAATGCCTGAACTGAATTTTTGAGTTAGAAATTCTTCTATCTCAGATATACTAATTCTAGTTTTCAGTAAAGACACAAATCTTGAGTAAACAGCTGTTGATATAACTCTTTTGCTCTCGATATTGGAATGCAATCTGTTTGGTATGTATAGCAAAGAGAAAGAACTGTTCTTACTCTTTTTTCTTTCTAGCATTCAAATGTTAAAGTATCTCCCACTCGAAACTTCTTTACGATTTCTTTACCAAAATACGCTGTCATGAAATCAATAGCTTTCAATCCTGTACAATGACTAAAGTAAAGTTGAGGTTTGTTGTATTTTGTTTCAAGTTGATTCGCAACATATCTGAGATCTTCTTCATCAGTAAAAGCGACTAGATGAGTTCCTCCTATAATCTTTTTGATTTCTTTATCAGGATAAATCTCTTTAGCTCGGGCACAAATATTAAGAACACCTGCGTGACCACATCCTAATATAAGAACCAAACCATCTTTTGTTTTAAGAATTAGTGATAGATCATCTAGAAGATCATCGTGAACAAATTTACCTTCAAGTTCAATTGTTAAGCTATCTATTTTGCAAGGTTTTTCTTTCCATTCATTTATTTCACCTGTCGTGGTTAGTATAGGTGTAATTTGGTAAGGCTCAATAATTTTAATTATCTCAAGTTTTTCCATAATCTCTTGCGATAATGTAGGAAAACCAAGATTGTACCATCTATATTTGAGATAAGTTGTTAATCTGCGAAAAGGATTTTTTACCCTTCTTCTGGTAAATACATTGGGATGACCAATTAACTTTAAGGTTGGTGCATCATCCCTACTTTGCATTAAAGCTTCGATTCCAAATGTGTGATCCCAATGTCCATGACTAAAAATAACCATATCAATGCTCTTCGGATTAATTCCTAAAATTTGCATGTTATTAAGTAGAATTATTCCTTGATCTCCTGTATCAAATAAGATTCTCTTATTGTCTATTTCTATCAAATAACATAAACCATCAGAAGAAATAAACTCTCTATCTGGTCGAACATATTTATCAACAATGTTGGTGAGTTTAACTTCCATTAAAATCATGATAAGCTTTTTTTTAACATTATTAATTTTATCCTCATGAAAAAATCGATAGATACTTATATTTTTAACTAAGTTTTTTTTGTGTTTATTACTATTCAGAATTTTAGTGATGAAATATGAATAAGCGAGATATTATATCAATAATTGGTGTCATTATTGCAATTGCTGCTGGTACAGGACTTGCATTCGCTGGAAGCTATAAAGGAGTTTTAATCTTTGGTGGTCTTCCGTTATACGCTTTCTGTATAATAATTGCATTTGCAATGCAATGGCTTGCTTTTATACCTGCATATATTTTTAAAACAGAAAAATTCTATGATTTAACAGGTGCTGTAACCTATACAACAGTAATTTTATTAGCTGTGTTCCTAGGACCTAATCTCAATCCTACTATTAGTATTCGATCTATTATTATACTTATACTAGTTGCGGTTTGGGCTTTTAGACTGGGTTTCTTCTTGTTTAGAAGAGTGTTAAAAGTAGGTGAAGATAAACGATTTGAAGAAATTAAAAAATCCTTCACACGCTTTCTATTAACATGGACTCTCCAAGGACTTTGGGTCAGTTTTACACTAGCTGCAGCTTTGGCTGCTGTAACTGTGATACAACCAACAACTTATGGAGCTTATGATTTGATATTTCTGATTCTAGGTGGTATAATCTGGTTGTTTGGATTTAGCTTTGAAGTTATCGCAGACTATCAGAAGAATAAATTTAGGGCAAATACTGAAAATAAGGGTAAATTTATCACAGATGGACTATGGTCTATTTCTAGACATCCTAATTACTTCGGTGAAATAGTGATTTGGATTGGTATAGCTCTCATAGCCTTACCAACGCTTATTGATTGGAGATTTGTTACTTTGATCTCTCCCATTTTTGTAACTTTACTTCTAACATTACTAAGTGGAATACCCATGTTAGAGAAACGAGCAGATGAAAAGTGGGGTGGTCAAGAAGATTATGAAGAGTATAAGAAAAACACTCCTGTTTTAATACCATGGCTGCGTTTCAAGAAATAGCACCTTCTCCTTTCTTTTTTTATTTGCAACACAGCAGATTTATTATACCTTTGGAGAAAGATTCTGGTCTAATTGGGAAAACAATCCTCAATCTAATGATGGATGGATACAAACAGGACACTACGAATAAAGAATAATCTAATAGGAAATATCATATCCTAATATTTTTATTCGAAAGATAATATGGTGAGAATATGAAGTTTTTTCGTAAACTCTGGACATTATTAAAAGAATCTTTTGCTCTCGAGACATTATGGAAATAGAAGAACCGAGAGAAAATTCATAAAATCATTCGATTAATCCTTGTAGGTTTTCTAAATATAGTCATCTTTGTTGGAGTTTATTTACTTGTTTATCATTTTTATTATAATTAAGGTGTTTCTTCTGTAAAATAAAGTATCAAAAAAATGAGAGATTTGGAAGGTTAAAGAAATGAAAAGATTTTTCCTTTATGATAGAATAAGTAAGACTGATCTAATTAGTGGAATAGTTGTTTTAGTTGGCACCTTCTTTCAGTTTTTTCTTTATATTACAAAATATATTGAATACTATTACATTTCATCTATCATTGTTGGATTAGGTTTCAGTATTTTTGGAATCAATCATCTATTTGAGAAAAATACAGATACTAATCAGAACAAAAGGATTGTACGAAATAAATTAGGATTAAATAAATTCTTTATTTTCTTTAGCATTAGTTCAATAATCGTTGGATTAAGTATGATTCTAGGTGATAGTTTTACAAGTTTTGGATATATACGTGATATTTACTATTTAGTAATAATAGGACGTCTCTTTAGAACTCTATATCTTTGTATATTACTAATGATATGTATGTTACTTATTTTTCTAACTTATATATATAAGAAGAGGTTTGAAATTCAATTAATTCCATTGATATCAGAAATAATTTTTGTTGTGATTCTTATTCTTATGTTATACATGGATATAGAAAGTATGTTTTATTACCAATGCTATAGATTATTCGAGCTTCCAAGCTGTTTTCCATCTGGTTTCTACTTCCTTACAAGTTCTCTCTATGTAATTTTAAGCGGATTATTTGTTAAATTAGTTCAAATTTTTTCAAAAGAAATCTCTCCAATAAAGACTTCTGTTCAAGATGAAAATGAAAACTTAAGTGAAGCTCAGGTACCAAAACAGAATGAAGGGAAGTGAATCATCATATTTATAACACTGCATTAATTATAATTCATCTCTTTTTGTATTAACTACATTTAGTAAGCGTAAAGGTTATATTTCATAAATTTTATCTTTTTTTTAGTGATAATATGGTAGTTCAAAGACCAGATGCATTTATCTGCAATAACTGTGGACATCGTTTTAATAATGAAGAGAAAAAAACCTTAAAAGAGGAAGTAGATGGGATATTTACTACAAAAACAGTATGCCCTAAGTGTTTATCTCCTGATATCAGAACTACAATAACAGGTCATAGGGACGAGTAACAATCGTTTTTTTGTATTACTGGGGTAGTCTCTTTATCATACTTACTCTATAAAAAACTTTGACTATCTTTATTTCATGCAACCTGAGAATCTAGTTGATGAGATGAACCGTATCCTAGTAAAAATGGATAAAGAATTACATAGTTTGAATAGAGAGTTGGATAAAATACTGAAGAAATACCCAAAATATATGGAAGAGGATGAAATTCGACTCAAATATGCAATGTATAAATACAATCATGGTAAATAGATCGCTATTCTATCCTCTAGGGCAAAATTAAGGGATTTTAGGGGAATAATCGACTTAATAAACTCTATATTTGCTGAGGAATCATTTTAAATGTCATATCTATTTTATAATAAGAAAAAGAAGGATTGCTGAAGATGAAAGAAATCAGAATAAATTTTCCTGCAGAAAAACTGGAAATTGTACAAGAATTGTTTGAAAGGTTAGGGTATGATTTCACTCTCTCTATATTCGAAAAAACTGTTACAATGACAATTGATGTTAAGAATGAACATACTTCAACAATCCTGGAAGAATTGAAAGGTATAGGTGTTGGAACAATTTTTGGAAAAATAATTGTCTCTCCTGTAGCTTTAGAGATTACTTCAAAGAAGACGGAACCAATTGTTAAAGATAGAGGAATTAGTATCGATGAAATGATTTCCAATATTAAACATCTCTCTCTAATAAATACAACTTTCATCGGATTAATTATATTAGCTGGAATTTTAGCTTCATTTGGGTTAATTTATGATAACGTTGTTATTATAATTGCTAGCATGATTATTGCTCCACTTTTGGGACCTATTGCTCTTGCAGTTATTGGTACTATGACACCAAAGAATATCTACACAAAACGCGCAATAACAGCTGAAGTAGTAGGCTTATTTTTAATTATTCTAATTGGATTTTTAGTGGGTATTATCTATAGATTCACTGCTCCTGAACAAATCATAAATGAAGGTGAAATTATGAGCCAACAGATTTCGTCAAGAATTAAACCTACCATAGGTGATATTGCTTTCGCGATTGCTAGTGGTTTAGCAGCAGGAGTATTTATTATCAGAGGTGAAAGTACTTCTATTGTAGGAGTTGCAGTAGCAGCGTCACTGTGTCCTCCAGCAGCTAATGTAGGAGTATTATTAGCAACAACAGGTACAATTGGAGAAGCGTTTGGTTCACTAATCTTGTTAGTGCTAAATGTTTTAGCTATTTATGCATCTTGCGCTCTTATCTTTTGGACATCACAGTCCTTTGTTAGAGGTGGAACAGTCTCTACTAGACAATTTAAAAGAATTAGTAGAAAATATATTATCCAAATAGCGCTGACCTTTTTCGTTTTAGCAACCATCATCACACTAATAGTGTTAGATAATATTTACAATTTTATTCAAATCAAAGTATGAACCAGATGAAATAGTACATAAATTAGTTATCTAAAGTGTTCAATCATTGATTTCATAACCATTTTTACAGCATATTGAGCTTCCTCATTTAAGTCCTTAAAACCTTTACCGCAACTTGGGCAAGGTTCATAACCTTCAGGATCGCTTTTACTAAATTTAAATCCACAATGGAAGCAATATACTTTGTTTGGTAATTCATTCATTTAAATCAAAAATATGTAAGGATTTAATCCAAATAAACCTTTTTGAGAAAATCATATATTGGTAAAGTATTCAAGTCTAGACTGTATTGTTTCCTTTAGAATCTTTTCTCTTTCTTATCTCCAATACCTTGGATCCCCTATTCCTAAATACCAGTAACAATAACCTCCTACGGGATATTTGTTTATAGCATCCTCTTTTTTTTGTGTTGATATATAATCTTGAAAAACTGCAAACCAAGTTACATCGCTTTCATCCTTGTAAATAAAAAATAATTCCTTTGAATCCGAGTATCTGTCTGTTTTTACTCCATAAGAATCCACTAGGTTTTTGAAATAGTAGTATCCGCCTGATAAAGCTGCTTCACCATTATCTGGCCAATTATAGCCATATAGAGGAATACCACAGTAGATTTTTTCGTAAGGAATTGTTTTTGTTGCATAATTCAAGACATTTCTTATCCAGCTTATTGGAGATATCTGTCCTGGATTACTATATGAGTAATCATATGTCATTATCATCACATAATCACAAATTTCCCCAATTGTTGTATAATCAAAAGCTCCTCCCCATCCTATTGTCCAATCAGCTGATTTTGCTGGTACATCTATTGATATGATATATTCAGATCCTAACGAATCTTTAACATCTCTCAGAAATTCATTAAATACTGCTCTATCTCTTGCTGGAACTCCTTCAAAATCTAGGTTTATTCCCGTACAATTGTAAAGATTAAGCAGAAAAATAGCTGATTCAATAAAATTACTTACACTTGTTTCATTATTAATTATTATAGATATAAGTTCTGAACTAAAAAATTCATCATAATTTGATACTAAGGGATGAACTTTAATACCTTTACTCCTACAAAAATCAAATACTTCATTTGGTGAAACATCTAAATTCCAATATTCATCAGTCATCGTTCCATTTGGCAAAACTCTCCACCATGAAGGTGAAATCATATCGATTTCATCTGCGGAATCTATCAATCTTGCGTATGATGCATTGTTCCAAGTACTGAACCAAAAAAAATTCTTCTTGATTGGATACTCCACATTGAAATAAGGACTGAAATAGAAGTATAAACCTATACCCGTACCTATCATGCCTAGAATGATTATTCCTGCGATTAGTCTGATATAAATAGATTTCACAATCTATATTTCCTCTTCCCTTTTTGAAGTTAATCCCTCAATATACTAAAGATTTATTATTCTCTCTGTGATGAAAAACTTACTATGAATTCAGTAGAAAAAATGTGCGAAAAGTATACTGTAGAAAATGCTATAGAACACGGGAAAGCAGCAGTAGGTCCTGTTATGGGGCTTGTGTTTAAAGCTGATCCTGAATTGAGAAAAGATGCAAAAAACATCAAGAAAATCGTCGAAAAAAAAGTTGACTATATCAATTCATTAAAAGCTGAAGAAATACAACAACTCGCACAGAAACAATTCCCAGAACTACTTCGAGAAAGAGAAGAAGAAGTACAGGAGGAAGCTGATTTCATAAGAGAGATTATAGAAGAACATAATCGAACCGGTAGATTTGGAGGAAAAGTGCATACTCGCTTCCCTCCTGAACCGAATGGTCTGCTACACATAGGTCACGCTTATTCTATAGATCGTCAATACTATCTAACTATGGAGTATAAAGGAAAATTCAATCTAAGATTCGATGACACAAATCCAATAACTGAAGAAGAGGAATTTGTCGACGAAATAATTAGAGATGTCAAGTGGTTAGGTGCTGATTTTGAAGATAGACTTTTCTTTGCTTCTGATTATTTTGAGCAGTTTTACGAATACGCGGTCCAGCTAGTTAAGAAAGGCTTAGCTTATGTTGACGATTCAACAGTTGAAGAAATTCGTGAAATGAGAGGAACAATAAATGAACCTGGAAAAGAAAGTCCATTTAGGAATCGATCAATTGAAGAAAACTTGAATCTATTCACAAAGATGAGAAATGGAGAATTTGCGGATGGAGAGAAAGTTCTTCGAGCGAAAATAGATATGGCACATCCTAATATGCTAATGAGAGACCCGATTGTATATAGAATTCTTCACGCTAAACATCATAGATCAGGAGATAAGTGGTGTATATATCCGATGTACGACTGGGCACATGGATTGGAAGATTCGATTGAAGGTATAACACAATCAATTTGTACCCTTGAATTCGAAGTTCATAGACCTTTATATGACTGGTATATTGACCAATTAGAGGATGAAGATGGTAATCCGATACACCATTCGCAGCAGATAGAGTTTGCTAGAATGAACCTTACTTATATGGTTGCAAGTAAAAGAAAACTTCGAATGCATGTAGAGGAAGGTTATGTTACTGGATGGGATGATCCAAGATTGTTAACTATTGCTGGAATGAGAAGAAGAGGAATCACACCTGAAGCTATCCGAAATTTTGCTATAGCTATACCTTTCACCAAACGAGACAAAATTATTGATATCTCTACCTTTGAATATTATGTCAGAGAAGATTTGGATAAACGATGTCCTAGAGTAATGAGTGTTATTGATCCTCTCAAAGTGGTTATAACTAATTATCCAGAGGATTTAACTGATGAGTTCGAAATAGCCAATCATCCTATGAATAAAGAAATGGGTACTAGAAAAGTCAAATTCACTAAGAATCTTTACATTGAAAAAGAGGATTTTATGGAAAATCCACCTGAGGATTATTACAGACTTTCAGTAGGAAAGGAAGTAAGATTGAAATATGCTTATTTCATAAAATGTGAAAAAATTGTAAAGGATGAGAAGACTGGAGTGATAAAAGAAATCCATTGTACCTATGATCCAGAAACCAAAGGAGGAGAATCTCCTGATGGAAGAAAAGTACAAGGTACTATTCATTGGATATCAGCTGATAATGCTTTGGAAGTTGAAGTTAGACAATATGACAGGCTTTATACAAAAGAAAATCCAATGGAAGCGGAAGAAGGTAAAGATTTCAGAGATTATATCAATCCAGATTCAATTAAAATTATGAAATCTTATGCAGAACCTTTTCTCAAAAATAAGGAACGTGGATCAAGATTCCAGTTCGAAAGAGAAGGATATTATGTAATCGATATAGTAGATTCTACCAAAGAAAATCCTATATTTAACAGAATCATTACACTAAGAGATTCTTGGGGAAAGAAATAGCCTCTCTTTAGAAAAATTTAAAATAAAATGAAGAAATCAACGGTTGTCAAAGAAGTTTGGCAATCTATAGTCCCATGGTGTAGCCTGGAAACATTCCAGACTTTGAAGAAAGTCATCCAGATGCCTTTTGAAGTCATCTGGCGCCGGGAGTTCAAATCTCCCTGGGACTACCA
>CAZJUB010000088.1:0-11013 GCA_964549075.1 uncultured archaeon
AACCATTATATCGTTGTTTTTGTATCCAGCTTTAATCAGCATATCAATAGCTTTCTTTACGCCGAACTGGTCTGAATATCCCAAGTCCCAGGCAAGCCTGATTTTTAAAAACCTTGAGTTCTTTAATTCATTAGCAATTGCAGTCTGAATTTTCCTTTCTGTTTCAGCGTCGATAGCGCTGCTAGCATCATCTAGAATAAGAATAGAAGGATTGATTAAAAGAGCCCTAGCTATCGCAATTCTTTGTTTTTGACCGCCTGATAGAGTCACACCTCTTTCCCCAACTAAAGTATCGTAACCATTTTCAAAACCCATAATAAACTCGTGCGCTTGTGCTAATTTAGCAAAGTGCTCTATCTCTTCATTTGTTGCATCAGGTTTTCCGAAAGCTATATTTTCCCGGATGGATTTACTGAACAGAAATACTTCTTGTTCTATTACACCTATATGTTCCCGAAGGTTAGATAAACATAGGTCCTTTATATCAACTCCATTGATAGAAATTGTTCCTTTTGTAGGATCATATAATCTCATAAGAAGTTTCATTAAGGTAGATTTTCCTGAACCAGGATTCCCGATTACTGCAACTGTTGAACCACCTTTCACCTCTAAGCTGAGATTATTCAAAGCTAGTTTTCTAGTACTTTGTCCATTATAAGAAAATGAAACATTATCAAATTTGATAGTGTTGAGTTCTCCAGACCAGTTTTGTGGTGAAGAAGGTTCTGGAACATATTCATGTCTTTCTTTCATTTCATAAATTCTTTTTGCAGCAGCCATTCCTATTTGAAATTGGGTTATGGTCCAGCCAAACTGCCAGGTAGGCATGGTCAAAGTCATAGCTAAGAAAACGTAGGTAATCAAATCATCTAAACTCAAGGTTCCAGCTGTGACTTCATGAGCTCCCCATAGAAAACCAAAAGCAATAACAAGGATAGTGATAGCGACTGCATAGTATCTCGCACTCAGAATCCCTCTTCTGGTATTAATATCTCTGAGTTTGTTTGTTTCTACATCGAACTGCTCTATCTCTGATTTCTCTTTTACAAAACTTCGTATAATTCTTATTCCAGTGATACTTTCTTGCAATCTTGAATTTAACAAACCATTTTGCTCCATCTGAGCTTTAGAAATAGGTCGAAGTTTTCTATTATAATCCCAAATAGCTATGATATAGAAAGGAAGTGCAATAGGTAATAGAAGAGTCAATTTAGGACTTATCCATAGCATTAAAGAGACAGAAAAGATTAAAGTAAAAGATGCTTCAAAAAGGAATTTTATTCCAGGAGCAATGAAAATGTTCATCTGTCTCGTATCATAAGTTGCTCTGGCCATCACATCCCCTATTCTGACTCTATCGTGGAACTCTTGACTCTTCTCAAGCAAATCGTTATAAAATTCTTCAGTGACATTCTTGGTCACCTTATGAGCTAAAACTTCATTAACGTAACTTTGAGTGAAATCAGCTGCAGCACGAACTATTCCAGCTATAGCAATAAATAATCCTGTTATCAATATTGCTCTAAAAGAAGCAGCATTAATCTTGAGAGTTACAATCCCTTTTGATAACAGATATTGAGTAGCTCTTCCAGGTTGTTTAGCTAATTCTCCAAAAATGTCACCAATAAATAATGGAGTTATTGAAACAGTTCCTATAAAAATTATGAGAAATGTTATACCTATTAATGTTAAGAATTTCTCTCGTAGTATGTGCTTAAGGAACCAGATTTTATAACCCATGAAATAACCAATTTTATGCTTTTATTCTAAATCTTTTCAACTTTCTTTTTAACTTTATTAAATAACTAGAAAATGAATTATCACCAATTCTAGAAAGCTTTATACATTACTAATTACTATTTAATCTTATGTTCCGACTAAGAGAATTTGACCCCCCAAAAAGAGTACAAATTGCTATTAAGAACATGTTCATCATTATGGCTTATACTTTAACTGTAACCTTGTTTTTAGCTATTAATTATTATTATAAAAGATACAGTTTCTTTTCAGAACACATCAGTAATTTAGGTTCAATGGATCCAAACAACATTCCCCTAAACACTAGATCTATGATCATTATGATTGTAGGTTTTGCTATAAATAGCGCGTTGATGTTATCTGTTGCAATCATCTACTTTGTCAAAAGAAAACAATTGAAAGGAGCAACAGTTAAAGGTTCTTTAGGAATAGTCCTAGCTTTTGGAGCTGCAGGTGTTGCTATACCACTTGACCATCCTCAACTTAGAATACTTCACATTATAGGTGCAGCATGTTTTATTGGAGGATTTGCAGCTTTTAACGCATTTCTTCAGATAACAAGTTCATATCGAAAAATCGTGAAAAAAGAAGTAGACGCTAGAAGAGCTGATACAATTTGGGATATTACTTTATCTTTTATTGTAATTGGTGTTCTTATTTTGTATTTTGTAACTTTTGCTTTAGATCAAGTTGGAATAGGAGCAAGTTGGCACTTAGGGCCCATATTCCAAAAGATTATAGTTTTCATAGAAATCCTAGCTCTTTATTTCATAGATAATAAAGACGTTTAAATTAATTTTATCTTTTTTTTCTTTTTCTTTTTGAAAAATAAAGCTGACAGAATTATATCTGTCATACCCACATAGATCTATTTCTCTCATAGGTGCCATGAGCAACTACTTTATACTGAGTACCTATTGTTTCAAAAAAGTGTTTAACCCCAAACGCTACTGCATTGAATTCTGAAACAAAATTCTCATAATTTGTATTCTGAGGTAGATCATTCTCTGAAAATATATTACCTGCAGGATCTATAGAATAAGTAACCTCAAATAGATTCCAATTTTCTTGTAAAAGTGCTAAATACATATCCTTAGTTACTTCACGAGCTTCAAGAATTAGTGCAGCTACTTTTATCCATGTATCTGGAAAGATAAATATTGCAGTTAGAAACTTTTTTCCGTCAATTTCATAAGGGATTATGTAAGCCCTCTTAGCTTCGTTGTAAATAAAAGTTAAATTCATTTTATTGAGCCAATCGCCTATAGTTTTAAACATCATGTTATCACTTCTATTTTGTTAACTTATACAATAAGAAAAGCATTTATTATAAGTCTTTCTCGAAAAAATTTAATGCTTCACTTTGTATAAAAAAGAGAATTATAATGGTGGTTTCTTTATTGGAGAGAAATAGGTTACTACACCTTTCTTTACCATTATTTTTCCATCCTTTATTATATGAGAAAAATTCTTTATATCTTCAAGTACAGTAATATTTTCTAGAGGATTTTTATCGCTAATAATAATATCTGCTAGCTTTCCCTTTTGAATTGATCCTATTTTCTCATCCATCCAAATAGCTTTTGCTCCTTCAATTGTAGCTGCTTGCATAGCTTGAACAGGTGTCATTCCAACGTCCTTAACCATTAAAGCCACTTCTGAACCACTATTGCCATGATAGTTCCCTGGAGTTCCAGCATCAGTTCCTATTGCAATTTTAACTCCTTTTTCAAAAGCCATTTTATGGTTTGTTTTCATCGCACTATCTACTTCAATTGTCTTTTTTTGTACTTCAGGAGGCATGGTTTTAAGTAATTCAGGACTGATTAAACCCATAGCTGCCATTTGAGTGGGAATCATATAAGTACCGTTCTTTATCATCAAATCAGCTGATTCTTCATCCATGAAACTCCCATGTTCTATGGTATTTACTCCACACAAAGCCGCTTTATCGATACCTGCTTTACCATGAGCATGAGCTGCAACATGCATGTCGTTTCGGTGAGCTTCTTCAACAATCGCTTTAAGTTCTTCTTCAGTCCAAAGAGAAAAACTCACTTTAGATTCCATCCCATGTAAAACTCCACCTGTTGTAGCAGTTTTAACATAATCTGCACCTCTATATTTTAAGTCTCGAACAGCATGTTTGACATTATCGACACCAGTTAGGTTTTGATCATGTATTCTGTCCCACTCAATAATTTCTATAGGATATACTGCTTCTTGGTTGCCCCATTGCCAAATACCTTTATCAGAATTGACAATACGAGGTCCAGCAAACACACCATAATCCAATATTCTTTTCAAAGAAGGCATGATACCGTCATAGCTTCCAGCATCTCTTACTGTAGTAAAGCCACTAATAAGCTGTTTTTGAGCGTTAACAAGAGAATAAAAATGATACATGTCTCTCTTGGTTCTAAGTTGAGCTCGTTCCATATTAATATCTCCATTCATACTTAAATGAAGGTGGCACTCAATCATTCCTGGGAAAATTGTTTTTCCTGTTGCATCTATAATTTGATCGTTTTCTTCTCCCTCATAACTTCCTGCTTCGCCTACCCAAGCAATCTGTTTTCCTTTAACAACTATAGTTTGGTTTTCTAGTATTTTACCAGAAATCGAATCAAAAATATTCCCAGATTTAATTATCAATCGTTTTAAGTCAGACATGACTGAAATTTAACAAAAGGGTTCATAAACATTTCTCGGAAAATCAATCACCAGTAGCTGTAACTGTTTTTCCTTCCACCATCATGATAGCTGTTCTTACAGGAGCTCTTGTTTTATGTAATACTTGTTTAGGAACCAAACATCCTTGACCTTGTAATAATTCTAAAGTTTTATCTTTAAATTCAATGATCAGTTTGCCTTCAATAACGTAGAAAAATTCATCTTCATTGTTGTGTTTATGCCAATGAAAATCACCTGTTATAACACCTAACCTTACTACACAATCATTAACTTCACACAAAGAGAAATTTTGCCACGATTCTTGACAACCGGTAACTATCGAGGGTAAATCTATTTTTTCAAATGGTTTAAACAAAATCTCTGTTTTTATGGCGTATTTATCGAAATCATCTTCAGACATTTCTTCACCTTCATCTATTACATCTTACAAATAATTAAATAGCTTCGCATTTCATTGTTACTAAAAAAAGAGATATAATATAGTATATTATTATAAACTGTATTCGGTTATTGTGAGGTTTTAAATGGCAGAAAAAAATCGAGCTATCATTTCTTATGTTTGTAACCTTTGTCAGCGAACCAGAATGGCAATGTTTCCGCTCTCATTAGACATTAAAGTAGATGAAAGAGGTTTGTTTGAATTCGTTGACACTCACAAATGTAAGGATGATGAGATTTCTGCTAACATTCTTTACATAGATAAGGAAAATATCGTCCGTTCTCAAGTATCAATCTCAGCTGAAGAAAAGCCTAACGAGAAACAGAAAGAGAAAGAAGAGATTATCGCAACTCTATCCATTCCTGTTCCTGCAAAGCGAGAATTTCCTACTCAGAATATAATCCCTGATCATAGATTCAAGAAATTTAATATTAAAGAATTGATGGTTAAAGATAAATTAAGACAATTGATTTTTTCAACTACTAGCGATCATAGTTCTATCTGTGATATCACAGTTAAATCTCCACTTGGTTTCATTGAAATCAATGCGAATATAACAAAATTAACTGATGAGAATTCTGCAAGTTGGTGGTTAGACAATATTGCTAAAGTATTAGAAGAAGTGGTTTATGTTGATGAGAAGGTTTTTGCTTATCTCTTATCTTATGTTGATAACAAGATTAAGAAACAGATAAATGAAACAGAATTGATAGAGCTCGAATACATCTGTAATTCACATATTTCTATCCCAATTTCTAGTGAGAAAACTTTAGAAATGTACAATAAAGAAGGACAGTCTATTTTTCCAAAATTAGCACTGCTTGATTCTGTTTATTATAAGCAAATTCTCGAAGAATGTGTTAATAATGATTCTATTACACTTTTCGAAATCATCGGAAAAATTTCAAGTAATATTAGTATTTCGTCTTTTGTTTCTATTTTCCACAATCTTGAAGAAAAAGCTTTGATAAAACTTGAGAAACTGCAATTCTTTACAGTAACAGACCTAATAGTTGAGTAAAGATGCTTTGTCCTAGATGTAAAAAAACGTCGAAAAAACAGATAGCTATGAAACAAGTCAAAAGAAAAGGAGGATTTCATAAACAGACCAAATTTCAATGTCCAGAATGCGGTTTTATAAGGATGAAGAAGAATAAGTAGAAATAATCCAACAGATTTATAGTTGTTTGAGATTTGTTTTTCACATGTCAAATAAACATAGAGATGAAAGAATACCGATTCAACCTGACACCGACATACCAATCGTAGACTGTCATGCACATTTTCCGGATAGAAATCCTTATCGCAGACCCACTCACTCTCATGAAAGTCAACACAAGTTTTTCTTTGAGAAACATAAAGGTCAATTCATTATCACCTCAACAAGCGTTTACAAAGATGAATATCAATATCACATGGATTTTATTGAAGAACATCCAGGAATTTATCTTACAATGTCTGTTATGCATCCAACTGATAAATATGATATGAGTGAAGTTATGGAAGAACATCCTATTGTTATGGATTTTCTTGAGAACAGACAGGACGATTATGTTGGTATTGGTGAATTTGGATTGGATTTCCATCGAGCTACAAGTTTGGAAAGAAGACAAGAACAAATCGATTACTTCAAGAAGGTTATTCAAGAAACCAAACATCTGAAAAAACCTTATGTCTTACATATAAGAAATGCAACACAAAGAGATATAGATCCCGCAAATCCTGATCATGAGTTTAACCAACGAGACTATTGTAACAAGGTGATTGTCAAGATACTTAAGGAGGAAGGTGTTAATCCTGAAACAGTGCAGTGGCATTGTTTCTCAGGTCCTCAAGAATGGGCACCAAAGTTAGCTAAAATGGGGTATTTTCTTTCTGTTCCATCATCAGCTTATGGATTTAATAGATGGAGAAGAAACATGATAGGAGTGCCATTAGATAGATTGCTTACTGAAACAGATTCTTGTATGCAACATCCTTTTAAAATGGGTGCCTATAATACACCTGCTAACGTGAAATATTCTGTAGCAGCTATATCCTATGTTAATGAAATGGAACAATTAGAAGTAGCTGAGCAGATTGTTGAAAATGCAAGGAGTTTTTTTGGATTAAAGTAGCAGGACTTCTTGTTATAGAGTATTCATTCTTATCAACTATAACATTAATTGTAGTAAAGGTGAGAATTTACTAAGCATGGAGAAGAAAGAAAAACCAAAAGCAAAGTTGAATTCATAAAAAGGTTGAACTATATTCTATTTTCTCTCCTTTTTTCAGTATAGAGTAGAATAAGAGGTAAAGAAAACATTAGGAGCATCTGTTATTTTCAAATTTTGTATTAGAAACGGGTTCTCATTAGTTCCCTCTCCTTGAAAACCTAGATCAGTAAAATTATCATCGTGATTAATAAAAATAGGATCGTGATCAACTAACTCAGATTTCCATGTCGAACTATCAGTTTCAGATAATTGATTATTTCCTTCCACTAAGTCAGTATTGTAATTTCTTACACTTAACGAAATAACAAAAATAATCAAAAAGGATAGTAACTTAAACTTATTTCTCAATTCTAACGCTTATCAACTAGAAATTATAATATTACGAGATATTAATCTTTCTCTTACCTTTAAATTAAAGCACAACCATATGATTCATTGAGATTTTATACTTGACTTACAGCAGTGGATTTTGTTTGTCCTACAAGCGATAATATCCCACCAGAGAAAACAAATAAACCTCCTGGACCTCCAGTTACGAAACCTATTATTATCATGATAACAGCTAGAAGAGTTATGTCTTTAATCCATGGTCCTGTTTTTGCCTTCATCTGCAACCAATCCCAAACCAAGAACAGAACTAGGATTCCTAACAAGAACATAATTAAGCCATTTAACCAGTAAATACCTGTAAATGAAAGAAATGACATTCCCCCCACAACTACTAACCCTCTAGCACTTATAGCTTGAGCTATCATAGTTAACAATCCTTGAAGTACAAGGATGAAACCTCCAGTCAAAGTGTTGATTTTACCACAAGTAATTCCACAACTTCGTATACTTGACATAAGCATTGATTTTACCTATAATATATAATTTTTACTCTAATTTAAGGCATCAACACACTGAATAACTCTTAAATAACCTCAATTTCTGAAAAACTTTATGTCAGCTATAGAAAATTCATTCTTTAGAAGACCGATCTATGCAGCATCCTTTTAAAATGGGAGCTTACAACACTCCAGCTAATGTAAAATACTCTGTAGCAGCAATAGTTTTTGTTAATGAAATGAAACAACAAGATGTTGCTAAGCAAATATTGGAAAATGCACAAAAATTTTTTAGTTTAAAATAATCTAACTCATATTTTTTGCATTAATTTTTTAAACATAAAAGTGATAGTATTTCTTGATGAAATTCAGAGTGAACAAACTTACAGCTTATTTAGTAATCGTAATAGTTATTTCTGCTGGATTCTACTTAGGTAGTATATTTTTAGGATCAGTCAATAAGAAATATCAAATTAATGCTACTTTTGGAGATACTATTGAAGGTACTATTAAAGCTCGTTTTGGAAGAGAATTTAATGACCAAATTGTTATTAAATTTTTCATCACTGTAGGAAGTATACAATATTTCGTTTTTAGAGATGGTTTATGGTCGTTAATCGCAGAAACGAAAGAAGGTTTTGCATCGGGAGGGTTAACCGCAGCTAATTCAAACAGTAATAATGTAACTCTCGTCCTCCAAGAAGCTGGCGCTTATGTAATTTGGTTAGATTCTCCGTATATTGAAATGACTATAGAAATATCTATACTTAATGAAATGCTTGCTCTAGGTTTAGCGATTAGTGGATTAGTAACAATAACTCTGGTAACCTTTTGGTTAATTAAACGAGAACAACAAATGCTTAGTTAACCTTCATTGACTCACACAAAATTTTATGTATAACTTGTAGAATGTGAGCTCACATGAGCTCTAAGAGAGATTATCATAAAAGGAAATATTCTGTAAATAGACAAATTTTAGCTGATTATAATGCAGTTGCTTCAAAATTTCATAGGGTTCAGGGTTTGATTGAAGCGGACATCACAGAGGCTCTAGAAATAATCAAAGATATTGAGATGAAAGAAGGATATAAAATATCTCTGACTGCTTGGATCGCGAGATGTATCAGTAAAGCTGTAAGTGAAGACTTGCGATTGAATTCATATCGACATCGAAGAAGACTTATCGTTTTTGACAAAATTGATATTAGTGTAATGATTGAAATCAAAACAAAGGATGGAAAAAGAGTCCCATTTAATCATGTTATTAGAGATGTAGAATCCAAAACTGTTAGAGAAATAACAGACGAAATAAGAGCTATTCAAAAGAAAAAAATAGAGGAAAAAGAGCAATTAACAAGAGGTTCTTCGAAATTTTCTAATCTCTATCTTATAATTCCAGGTTTTATTCGTAGAGGAGTAATAAAGATGATGTTAACTAATCCTTTCAAATTAAGAAAACTGATAGGAACAGTAGGATTAACTACACTCGGAGAATTTGTTAAAAATCTATCTGGATGGGCTATTCCTTTTGCTGATAAAACTCTAAATGTTGCAGTAGGAGGTATGAAACACAGAACAATTGAAAAAGGTGGAATACTAGTTCCTCAAACACATCTTTGCTTGACCTATTTAGTTAATCACGATATTGTTGATGGTGCTCCAATTGCTAGATTCATTGCTCGAGCAACTGATTTGATGGAAGAGAGTTTTGGATTAGTTGATACTGAGAAGAAGGATAGTTAGGGGATTTATTGCAAATAAGAAGAAAACAATATAAACTATTGTTAGAAGTAAATTTATGGAGATAAAAAGTAAAAAGCTTTCTTTGGACATTTTTGGGATTATTCTTATTCTTCTTACAATTTTCGGTTTTATTTGGTATTATGCAGGTTTGGGAAACGATAGTATAGGTCTGAGTATTATAGGTTTAGGAGGTATTTTTACTATTGTTGTTGCTTCTTGGAGGATATCAATTAGTGTCTCTGATTCAAGGAGAAGGGAAGAAAAACTAGAAATCAAAGAACTAATTATGAACATTTTTTGGTCTTTATGCATTTTGATTCTTCTTGCTTATGATTTATATATTTTGTTTGGATTGCTTGCATTTAGATGACACTAATAATTTGTAAAAAATATAAAAAAAAGAAAAAACGTAATTTCTACATAAATTTCAAATTCCTTTTATAAAAGACAGCCAAAATAGATATAAAGACTACTCCTAGAAAAGAAAATCCGATCATGAAACCAGAATTAGTTTCTAGGGTTTCTGTATCTGTTAGGATGAGAAATTCTCTATAACCAACATAGTCATTTCCTATTATTAGAGGATAATCTCCTTCGACTCCTATTAGATCAGTTATACGTTTCTTGAGAGTTAAACTCAAACCTGTATCAGCAAGAATCATAGAATAAGAAGCTAACAAATGGTTATTCTCATAATTATAGATAGAAATTCCTTCCATTGTCTTTATTCTAGGACTTAGATTAGAAACGATAGCTGTCAATTCGAATTCTGTGGTTGCAGGTTTTATATAAGCTATACTCAAATTAAAATTCAAACGTGGAGTATTATCTAGAAGATAAGTGAAAGCTGGAAGAATATCTTGCCAGAGATCAACAATGTATGGATCTTCAGGTGTGAAATAACCATAGATACTTTTCCATTCAAGAATGAGATGAGTAGAATTTTCTACGAGAACAGTTTCAGCTGCAGGTAAAATTGAAGTCAGGTTATTATAGATTTCAAAGGTAATTGGTGCAAGTACATTGCGTTCAAAGTAAGCCCACGTATCCCAGCTGCCTGCAAGTGCAGCTGAAGGTTCTTCGTGAGATTGTGGCACAGAATTTGGCTCGAAATAGATGTCTGTATAAGATGGAGGAAGAATCTGTCTATAATCTAGAACCATGTTCCAATAGAGGGAAGGTTCGACCCAACCATAAACTCCATCGGTAAACAGAGTAGCGTTAGTACCAGAATGAAGGCTATAAGCCATTCCGAAATTATGTTGTAACATGAAATTTCTTACTGCTTGAGTTTCAGGTTCTGAAAAAGGTGTAGGACCAGGATAAATCTGTGATA
>CAZJUB010000089.1:0-11004 GCA_964549075.1 uncultured archaeon
TTTTGAGCTGGGATATACCACCTATATGCATTATTCGACTTGTAATCTTCATTATTCCCAAACAATACTCTCTCTCCGGATGTAGCTGTAAATATAGTACATGAAGAAGAAACATGAGGTTGTATGTTAATTGTTGAGTTTCCTTCTATTGTAGAAGGTTGGATTGTTACTAGGATAGTAATAGTAAACATGATTAAAGCTAATTGTTGTCTTTTAGTAAACATGATAACTAAAAGATTCCAGTGTTTTTTTATCTTTTAGTTATAAGTTGTGAGATTACTTTATATATTCTTAACTAACGCTAATTTATATTTGAGTTATGATTTTCACTAATATTTCTGAATAAAACTAGTTTTGCTTCATTTTATGAGCTTATTTTATATATACCCGTCGTAAGTCGCATAAAAATTAATTTAGATGAGAATCTATGTATACTTGTGATAAATATGGCAACACAAAACAATAGAAAGATACTAGGTCTAGGTTTCCGCTTCTATGAACCTAAACTAAAAACAGATAGTATTGAAAACGAAAAACATAGAAGTACTAGCCATATAACACATAAGCAATTGAAAAAATCTCAAGTTAGAGCTAAATATAATTCAATGTTTTATGGCTATTAAAGAGATTAAGAAGTGAATTTAATTCACTACTTTAAATCTAATTTTGAAATATTAAATTCAATCTAGTTTTTTACAAAACTCAGTTAGTATCTTATACTAGAAATAGAATAATAAAATCAATATAGTTGAATTTAAACCTTATAGTTTAATAACATTAAGTTTCTGAAGAAAAAAACAAAATTTATAGCTTCATATATACTATAATGTATTTTTTCATTTCATACTTGATTGAAAGTTTAATGACTAGTTTGAATACTTGAGTATAATCTTCCTCAATCTTTCTTCTAATGTTGGTGAAAAATTACTCTCTTTTATCCACATTTCAACTAGTGAAAGTCTTTTATTAATCCAATTTTGATTATCCATTTCTTTTGATATAAGAAATTCCCATTCAGTTGCAGTTACATGTGCTTTTAACACTTCATTGTTATGTTGGTGAAAAATCTCTTCAGATATAGGAATTTCATTTCTCTTTAGTTCATTTAATTCTACTATCTCATGTAGGAGTAATAGTTTGTGAACAACAATATCAGAAAGAGTTGTAGTATCACCAGTTTGAGTATCAATAGAGAAATAGTTTATCAAATCTTTTGCTTTTACATTAGTCTGGTTATAGCCATATTTAGAAAGTATCTTTGACACTTCTTCGACTAATTCCTGTAAATATTTCTCATCCATTTTCAAAGATTGATTTTTTCTTGACATTTAGACAAAACTCGGAGTGATTGTAACAATAACGATTATAAATTAAAAAAGTAATTTAAAAGTTTGTCGAGATGAAAAAAGAATCAGACGTTTGTATGCATTAGAATAGAATTTTTAGAATTGATAATAACAATATTCTTATCCTAAATATTCTAAAACTTAAAAACTAGTATAACCTTACATGAGTGTTAAATATTATTAAATTAATTGAAGATAAAAACACAGTTGATGCTAATGGAATTAAATACCGACCTTCTGATCATAGGTGGAGGGAGTGCAGGAACAATGGCCGCAATTGTTGCAAAAGAACAAAATCCTGATATTGATGTTCTAATCATAGAAAAGGCTGAGATCAATCGAAGTGGTTCTATTGCCATGGGAATGGATGCTCTTAACATAGTTATTCAACCTGGTTTATCAACTTCCGAACAATATTTGGATTCAGTGAAAATCATAACAGAAGGAATTCTTGACTACAAGCCAAGTTTGGTTATGGCTGAGAGAAGTTATGCATTGTTAAAACGACTTGAAAGTTGGGGGATTCATTTTCCTCAAAATGAAGATGAAGAATATATCTCTTTACAAGTTCATGCCAAAGGAAAATTTTTAGTTGAGATGGATTCACCAGATTTGAAATTAGTTTTAGCAAAGAAGGTAAAAGAAGCGAAGGTAAAAGTTCTAAACCGTACGATAATCACCAAGCTTTTAGTTAAAGAAGGGAGAGTGAATGGTGCTCTAGGATTTAATGTTAGAAGCGGAGAATTTGTTGTTTGTAAAGCAAAAGCTGTTATTCTAGCAAATGGTGGTTGTGCAAGATTTTCTCTTCCTAATTCAGGATACCTTTATGGAACATTTGATTATCCAGGAAATGCAGGAGATGGATATGCTCTTGCCTACCATGCTGGAGCACAACTTACAGGTTTTGAATACACTAGCTGTTCTCCTCTAATAAAGGATCTAAACTGTCCTCTGTTATACATTACTCTTACAAGAGGAGCAGAAGTCGTTAATGCACTTGGAGAAACGCTAGATTTCGAATATCTTTCTCCGCAGTTCATGTTAAATGAACTTCGAGAGGGGAGAGGACCGATTTTTATAAAGATGAATCATTTACCAGAAGAAAGGATTAAGGAAATTGAGAACATCCTTTTTACAACTGAACGTCCGATACAAAAGAGATTTTGGGAGGAAAGAGGAGTAGATTTCAGAGAGGGATTGATTGAGCTTGGAGAAACAGAATATCAACTATGTGGAGGTCATGGGTTTACTGGTATTGTAGTGAATGAAAGAGCTGAGACTAGCCTAAAAGGACTTTATGCTGCTGGTGATGTAGCTTGCGTACCTTTCCAACATTTAACAGGAGCGTTTGTGTTTGGAGAAATAGCAGCAGAAGAAGCAATAAAATACGCAAGTACTATCAAACATATCGAACTTGATCCAAGTTCTTTGAAAGAAGAGGAAAAAAGATTGCAAAACATCATAGATATTAATAAAAAAGGAGCTATATCTGTGCAAGAATTTGAATACAAAGTTAGAAGAAAGATAAGTGATTATGCTATTCCTCCAAAAAATGAAACGAAATTGAATCAAATGTTATGGTGGATTCAAAGATTTAGAGCAGAAGTTTCTGACATAAAAATCTCAGATTATCATGAGTTAAGTAAATTCGAAGAAATCAGATTTATCCTAGATTGTGCTGAGCTATCTGTTAGAGCTTCACTTACTAGAAAGGAAAGTCGCTGGGGATGGTTTCATTATAGAATTGATTTTCCCGAGAGAGATGATGAAAAGTGGTTGAAGCACGTTATTCTCGAGAAAAACAAAACTAATGGAGAGATGAAAGTATCTCTGAGAGACATTAAGGATAGGTGGAAATAATGACATTAATAATTGATGAGAATCTGTGTACAAGTTGTAGTGAATGTGTAGAACGTTGCCCAATGGATATAATTAGATTAGATGAAAACGGAATACCTTATCAAAAATACAATGAGTGTTGGTACTGTGGGGTGTGTGAAGAAGATTGTCCAGAAAATGCTCTTGTAATTGAATTACCTTTTCTTGTTAAATAATTTGCAATATAATATTTGTAATTTCAGATACAGAGACTTAACAATTCTCCGTTTCTACAGATTTAGTTGGTGAAGTTCGAATGCTATCTTCTTGCAAAAGATTCTGAAAAACACCAAAGGATTCTAATTCCATATCGCATGCATGAGGTTCTATTGGATGTCTTCGCTTTCTCAGTTTCTTGTGTATCCAATCGTAAAACATACTGAAAACATAAAGTATTGACAAGAGTACAACTATTACAGGTCCAGGTGGTAACTGAATAAAGTGAGCAATAAACAAACCTGAGACATTTGAAACTGCAAGTACAATACCAGACATTATCATAGTTCTCTTGATAGTCTTTTGATAGTATAATGAAATAGCAGCTGGAAGTGTAAGAAAGGCTATTAATAAGATAATACCTACAATCGACACTATTACTATGATTGTTAGAGCAACTAGAACGTAAAAAAGTACATTAACAAGCATAATTGGAATGTTTCTTACTTCAGCATATTCCTCATCGAAAAGAACAAGTTGTATGGTTTGAAATCCAAGTATTGCAACCAGCACAATGATAACTGTCAAGATGATCAAAGCTATGAGATCCCAGAATTCTATAGTAAGAATATTTCCAAACATGAAACTAAAAAGATCTTGAGTGTATCCTTCTGTCAGATAAAGGAAAATTCCACCTATAGCCATTCCAAAAGCCCAGATGAAGCTTAAAATTGGATCTAGACGATTCTTAGCTCGTCTCTTAATAACACCAACAGCAGCTCCGCTAAATGCCCCAAATATTACTCCTCCAATTATAGGGCTTATACCTAAATAACCAGCTATAGCTAAACCTCCAAAAGTAGCATGTGAGATACTTCCAGAAATCATAGAGATTCTTTTTATTACAACAAAGGTACCTATGATTGCACAAGGTACAGCAGCAATAATTGCTACAATTAAAGCTTGTTGAAAGAAAAGATATGATAAAATACTACTCATCAATACACTCTCCTGAGACTCTTTTACCTTTTTCTTCATGTACTTCATGAATGTTAATACCATGTGCCATACAGCGATTTATACAGAGAAATTTATCCACATATTCTTCTAGTAATGAAAGGTTATGATCAACAATAAGAATAGTGACAGTTTTACTAAGACGTTTTAGGGTTTCTAAAAACATTTTTTGTAAAGTAACATCAAGACCTGCAGTTGGCTCATCTAATATCAAAATTTGAGGTTCAGTTGCAAGAGCTCTAGCTAGAAAAACTCTATTTCTCTGTCCTCCAGATAATTCGTTGAGTTTTCTATCCTTTAAACTATAAATATCAACCATCTTCATGACTCTTTCTACAATTTCCTTATCCTTCTTTGTTATAAAACCTATAATTTTTGTTTGTACTCTAGCACCTATTATAGCTTCATGCACTGTAATTGGAAAATCAGTATCAACATCTTTTATCTGTGGGAAATATCCAATCTCTCTTCTTTTGTTCTTAATCTGTTGTCCAAACAATCTTATTGTTCCCATATCAGGTTGCAAAATTCCTAGAACTAATTTGACAAAAGTCGTTTTTCCGCCACCATTTGGACCAATTATTCCAACAAACTCACCTTCATGAATTTCAATATTTACATCTTGTAATGCCCAATCTTTGTTGTTGAATGAGAAAAAGAGATCTTTTACTTCTAGAACAGATTTCTCTTTTTCGACTTGAACTGTACTCATACTATATCTAACCATTCTTTTTTCTTCTAATTAAAATAGGTATCGCCACAGTTATTAAAACGAATAAGGTGATACTAATTGTAAAACCTGGAACACCCTTACACACAGGTTCTTGATCTAACTTTACAACCAATAGATCTGTAGTCCAATCAAGGTTATTATAATAGTCACTTGCAAGAGGATAAAGCTGTACAATTTCCACACAAGCTTCTCTTGCAAATGCATCTGCAACAGAAACACTCACTTCCTCTTGGATGAATATTGCTCCAACATCATTAGCTCTTGCCTCATCTATTACTTGTACAAAATGAGCTGAACTGGGATCCTTTCCATCTTCTTCCAAAGCTATAAGTGTCAATCCAAAATCATCTGCAAAATACCCCCAAGAAGGGTGAAAAACTAGCATAACAGTTTTATTAACAGCACTCAATCTATAAGCAATCGTACTGTTCAAATCTGTTAATCTTGAGATATAAGAAGCTGCATTTGTTGCATATTCAGCTGAATGAGCGGGATCGATTTCTTGGAGTTTATCTCTGATAGTTCCAAGCATGTGTATTGTTCGGGTTGGAGAAAGCCAAATATGTGGATCGACATTGCTTGCAACTTGATTCATAACTAAACCTTCGTTATGTACTTGTTCTTGTAACAAGTCCAGACCAATTGAAAGATTTACATATTGAAAACTGGGATTTTCCGAAGCACCAATCAAAGCACCTTTATTGGCTGTTTCAAAATCAGTTAATCCAATAGAAAACCACACATCAGCTTCACTCATAAATATCAGATCATCTGTTGTCGGATTGTAAGTATGAGGACTCTGTCCTGCGGGAATAAGTGGTGAAACATCAACATGTTCTCCCCCTATCTCTTCAATCCATTCAACTTGAGGTACAATAGTTACAGCTACTTTTACTGATGCTTGATTTAACTCTTTTCTCGAATTAACATTATTGACTCCTGCTACCGAAAAAGAAGTAGACAGAATAAAACCTAATAGTAGTAATAATACAGTTTGTTTATATCTCATTTTAATATCCCGTAGCATTTACGATATTTCGCAAATATTATGAGGAACCGAAAATTTATAAGTATTATTGTCTATCGAAATAAGTAGCAAATGACAGTGCGAGAAAACGAGCTTTCTGTTCAAGAGAACAAAGTTTTGGAATTCATTTACAGATGGTTTAGACCTATTAGAACTGGAGATTTAAGCAAAGAGATGGATATCAAACACACAACTTTGAATTCTCAACTTAAAGCGTTGGAAGATAAGAAATTCATAAAATGGGACAGATATGGTTCGGTCGTATTAACCCCAAAAGGGAAGGACAAAGCTAAACATCTTAACCGTCACCATGGAATATTAGAAACTTTTATGATAGAAATCTTAGGAATGGAGAAAAATAAAGCTCAACTAGAAACACTTTCTCTTGCTCCTGTAGTTTCGTGTAATTTTGTCAATTTGATTGGGGATAAGTTCAACTTACCAACAACATGTGCTTGTGGGAATGAAATACCTACTGAAAAAGAATGTATTAGCTAAGGTTTTTGAAATGATTGATTTGGAAACTGAGAGACTTTTAATTAGAAATTATAGAGTAGATGATTGGAAAGATCTTGCAGAATTAGGTATGAAATATGAAGAAACAGATTTAGCTAAGTATGATGAAGGTCCATGGCCAGATGATTTAGAAGTCTATAAAGGAATGGTTCAAGATCTAGCTAAAAGCGATGATTTTCTCGCAGTTGTTCTCAAAGAGACTAAAAAATTAATTGGATTGATATACAAAGCTGCAAAAGAAAACAAGAAGTATGAATTCGGTTTTAATTTTAATACTGATTATCAAGGGAAAGGATATGCTTCAGAAAGTTGTAAAGTCGTTGTAGACTACATGTTTGATATATTAAAAGCTAATTTAATTACAGCAGGAACTGCAAAAGTAAATGCTCCTTCAAATAAACTGCTGTTGAAATTAGGTTTTAAACAGGTAGGAGAAAAAACAATTGCTTTTAGAAAGGATGAAAATGGTAATCCAATCGAATTTGAAGCTTTAGATTATGTTTTGAAGTTAGAAGATTCGTCAAATTGAGCTAATTCAAACAGAAAAAAATCAAAAAAAGAGAAAAAACACGTAGATGAGTTAATCTAAAATACTGGTGGAGTCTCTAAAGGATAAGGATCAGAATTTCCACCAATCCCTTCTATAATATAACTACCAATCCCTAAGAAATCATCCCAATAATTTCCTGTGTTTGTGTCAACATCATACCAGATATTTACACTATCATCATATGCTTGAGATGATCCATAAGCTGAATTATTCAAGAAAGTATTATGATAGATATAATTGATATCATTATTTACTTCAATGGAAATTGCATAAATATAATTCAATTCAAAATAATTGGAAGTTATTGTACTAGTATCTACATTAGAGTAAAAATAGACTCCCATAGCATTGTAAGTAAAATAATTGTTCTTGATATAAAGTAGAGAATTCTTCTCCAAGTATATTCCAAAGTAATTATATTCAATTTCATTGTTTTCAATAATTGAAGCTCTTGATTTTAACAAGATAATTCCATAAGAATTATGAGAAATCACACTTGATTCTATTCTAATAACAGCAGATTCTTCTACAGAAAATCCTTTATGATTATTATTGACTTCACACTCAGAGACACTAGTACTAGCTGAATAACCGATATAGATACCTAAATTATTATTCTTACTTACACATTGAGTAAGGCTAGCAAGCTGTGAATAATAAATTATTATACCAATTTCGTTGTTTTTACAAGTATTTTCTGTTAATATACAACCAGATGAAGAATCAACAATAATTCCATACCCATTATTATTACATTCATTTCCAATTAGAGCAGTTTGTGGTGAATAATAAATTACGATACCTATTCCTGGATTTGCGTCACAAATATTCTTTGATATAACCGCACTGCCTGGAGCTACTGATTCAATCGAAATTCCTATCTTTGTAGCATTGATATAACAATTCTCTATTACAAAATACTTCTTTGTATTCCAGATACTTATACCAATTAAACTATCAGTAGTTATATTATACTCTGAAATCCTATATGGATTGCTTTCGGTTCCTCTGCCTGGAAAATCATAATCTTCAAAATCATCATCACCCCAAATTACTATTGCTCCATGTTCAACATAATTGATAACATCATTATCATTTTTATATTCTAGAACAACAAAAGTCACCGTAACTGCAGAAATTGCTAGGATAAGTGTTGTGATTGCTCCAATCAAGATAGGCTTTCTTGTAAGTATCATTTTTTCACCACATAACTGTTTTCTTGAGAATTGATGAATAATTGCTTGATTCTTTGTTACAACTCAAACAGAACTTTGTTGTAACCAAGTTTTTCTTTTCATTTTCATCAATTTCAATATTTAAGGCTTTTAATATATTTTGAGGAGACTTCATTCAATCACCTTCATCCCGCTTTCTGTCAATCTAATGACAAAATTCCTTCCCCATCGTTCTCGTTTCACAAGTCCTTGTTCTACTAACGGTGTAATATTTCGAGAAATTCTCGATTTAGTAAAACCTGTTTCTGCACACAATTCTTTTTGCAAAATCTTCCCATTATTTTCAGAAATTAAACGCAAAAGTGTTTTTTGAGTCTCAGACAAATAAATAGTAGAAATCTGTCGGACAACCTTTTTCTCTCTTTTTCTCATGAATAGGATAGTTAAACCAGCACCAAGGATTATACCACCAAGTACTCCAAGTACTATTGCCGTTACAGGAGTATCTTGAAGAGGTTTGTTAAATCTTACAAAGATAAAAGAGTCTTCTAAAGCATTAAGATTCTCAAATGTCCAAGATAAATAGACACGCTGACCAGCTAATGCAAAGCCATCAGAGGGGAAATAAGATGTAAGACCGTCTTCTTCATGAATGAAACTCCGTTCTGGAATCTTTACTTCTATAAGCTGTTCTTCAGTGAAGTAGGTTACAGAAGAAGAAAATTCGAAATAATAATAAGAGTGTCCATTTTCAGCAACAGGATAGCGTTCTAAATTGTACCAGATATCAAAAGAAGTAGTACTATTAGCAACTAATTCAGTGCGAAAAGAGATATCAACTAGATGTGATGATTCAGAGATCGCAGTATCATCAAATATCAAACTGCCATTATAATCTGTTACAATTAAATTTGACATGGTTTGGTTAATCCACACTTCAATTGAATCTAAAGTTGAATTTTGAGTGTTCCTTACAGTAAATCTCTCAGCTACTTTAATCTCATCAATCTGAATAATATCAATCTTGATATTGTGCGTTTCAACTGTGAAAAGGTAAGGATCTAAGGACATTGAAGGTGAAGATTTTTTTTGAGAAGAGAATGCTAATGCATCACTTGATATAAAGGCAAATAGAATGATGAAAAATAATATGATTTCTCCTGTAAGTTTTAATTTGCCTTTCACTTGTAAAATCCTCTCTAAATATCTAATAAATCTTCTCTCTAGTAGTACTTGTACCATGAATGAAAGACAAACACTATTTAATTATACTATGAAATCCGAACAGAACTTAACTGCAACAATGGTTCTATATTTCAATTCACTAAAAAAATGCTTTATTTTTACAATTTTAAAAGGAAAAGTAGGATGCAAATGCATCCTTTTTTCTTCCACTGCTTTAAATCAAATAATAAGGTTTTGAAAAGAAACGCGATTTTCGCACATCCGTTTTAAAGGAAGTGAATGATCAGTTTCTTTTTGTGGTTTGCTAGACCACAATTAAACAATCACACAAACATTGATAATAAATTGGTAATTTCTTTCTCGGAACTATAACGCAACTGGAAGGTAACTATTAACTAGAACGTAGAATATCTCTAAATATTCCATTTATGTTTATAATTTATATAGTCTAATACTACATTGTAAATAGATGTCTCAGATAGATTTAATTTCATTTTGTGGTATCAATTGTTCAGAATGTCCTGCTTATATTGCTAAAAGAACTGATGACTGGGATTTGAGAGAGAAAACTGCTAAAGAATGGTCAAGTCCTGAATACCCCATTAAACCAGAAGAAATCAATTGTGATGGGTGTATAACTAGAGATAAACAACTAATTTCTTTCTGTAATAGCTGTCATGTGAGAAATTGTGGAGTGGAGAGAGATGTTCAAAACTGTGCTCATTGTGAAGATTACTTATGTGATAAACTTGAAAATCTTTGGAAAATGTTCAAGACAAACGAAGCAAAAGAAAATTTGGTTAAAGTAAGAAGTAAATTGGCATCATGAACATTTAGGTTTCGAATAAGAAAAATATAAGAAGAAAGAAGTATCTTTCTAACTATAAGGTTCTATTCTTCTTTTTAGCCATACAGAAGCTAGAATTAACAAGGAAAATGAAATTATAAGATAGGAAGAAGTATTAGTTTTAGTAGTTTCACTTGAAGGAGTAGTAGTAACAATATTTTCTAAAGATATAGTGATTGTGTCTTCTATCGTTGTTTCATTAAGAGATTCATTGAACACATGTACATCAATTAGCAATTCTGATTCTGTAACAGTTACATTACAATAGTGGTAATCAGAGAAATAGACATCATTTTCAAGAGCGCCACTGGTATCCCCTGCATTAGCTAAAGGAGCACCTGCTCCTCCCGTTACTATATGCTGAATTCCTTGTCTTTTTGTGTTGTAGTAATAATGATCATGCCCTGCAAAAGTTAAAATAACATTATATTCAAGGAACAGCGGTTCAAGAACCGCACCTATAGCTGAAGCTTGAATAGATCTTGATGAATCTCTTACAGAATAGCAAGGCCTATGAAATATAGCAATCGTGGTAATCATAGTATTGGTACATAAATCGATAGTTATCCAATAG
>CAZJUB010000090.1:0-5790 GCA_964549075.1 uncultured archaeon
TTTTGATGATAGTGCAATATTCAAAATAATAGAGATAGAATGGGTGCCATTTGTTTCCGAATTTTATTCTGTCTTTGGAGTAACAACAAGTTTATTCTTGTTAATAATCACTCAAATTATAGTGTTTTTCAAGATTAGAAGGAAGAAACACTAATTTTCTTTTTTTAAAACCATAGTATATCTTAAATAGCGCTTTAAGATTGTCTTCTCAATGTCTGCAAATACTCTTTCAAATCTTGATCCTCAAATTGTTTGGGGTATTTTTGAGGAAATAACTAAAACTCCCCGCCCTTCAAAACATGAAGAGAAAATTGTTGCTTGGATTAAAGAATGGGCAAAGGAACATAAAATTGCTTGTAAAGAAGATTCTGTAGGAAATTTACTTTTATCTATGAAAGCTACCAAAGGAAAAGAAAAGGCTCCAACCTTGGTTTTACAGGGGCACACTGATATGGTTTGCCAGAAAGATTCTGATACAAAGGTTGATTGTGAAAAAGATTCCTTAATTGTTAAAACTGATAACAAGATTGTTTATGCTGAAGGAACTTCTCTTGGTGCAGATAATGGTATAGGAGTAGCCATAGCTCTTGCAGCTTTATTGGATGAAGATTTAGAACACGGCCCTTTAGAAGTTCTGTTGACTGTAGATGAAGAATCGGGATTGACAGGAGCTCTCAAGCTAAAACAAGGATTCTTTACTGGAGAATATTTGTTAAATATCGATAGTGAAGACATAGGTAAAATAACTATCAGTAGTGCTGGTGGAGGAGATACAATTCTTTCTATCCCTGTTGAAACTGTAACTGCTAAAGGGTGGAAAGGAATAAGAATAGCAATCAAAGGTCTACAAGGAGGACATTCAGGAGTCGATATTGATAAAAAGAGGCTTAATGCTATAAAAGTTGGTGTGGATGCATTAACTAGAGTTCAAGATTATTTGAAAGCTAAAGAAAGTAAAAACAATGAACTAGCTCTCAGTACTATTTCTGGTGGGACTGTTCATAATGCTATCCCCAGGGACTTTTCTTGTGATTTCCTGGTAAATAAAGAATATAAAGGCATTATTTTGAAGCTTTTGAAACAGTGGAAACGATTCGCTCTTTCAACTATGAAAGATATGGAACCAAATATTAGTATAGAAATAACTGAAATTAAAGCAGATCAAGCTTTTACTGCTAAACAATCAGGTGATATCATCTCTTTGCTTTTTGAACTCCACCACGGAGTAGTTTCTTATAGCAAAGAAATAGAAGGACTAGTTCAAACTTCTAACAATCTCGCTTCAGTCAAAACTGTTGAGAACAAAGTGGAAATCTTAGTTAGTACAAGAAGTTCAGTAGATGAAGAACTAGTACAAGCAAGAGAAAAAGCTAAACAATTAGGAGAGAGATTTGGAGCTGAAGTAGAACTAGCTGACTCTTATCCTGGGTGGAGACCAGATCTAGAATCACCTTTCTTAAAGATAGTAAAAGGCAACTATGAAGAAGTGTTAGGAAAAGAGGTTGAATTGAAAGCTATTCATGCAGGTTTAGAATGTGGATTCTTCTTGAAAATAAATCCTAAACTACAAGTAACATCTATTGGTCCTACAATAAAGAATGCTCATAGCACTCAAGAATATGTAGAAATAGAGAGTGTGCAAAAAATCTGGAAAGTAGTAAAAGGTGTAATAAGTTCCATGGACAAACTCTAAAAGAGTTGTTTAAATTCCTAACCTTTTAGCTAATTCTTCTGTCTGGAATTTATACATCTCTCCTCCTCTATACCTCTTAAAACCCATTCGTTCATTTATTGAAAGCATAGGGGCATTGACATCTGCGTTTCCAGTCGTAATCATCTCAACCTCAGGATAATTCTCTTTTATATGAAGAATCATCTGAGCTTTCAACCATTTACCTAAACCTCTTCCTCGATATTTGAGACGAACGCCAGTAAGCTCTTGTCTTATCCTGTACCCTTCTCTCGGTTCATAGAAGATTTCAGTTAAACCTGATATCGTTCCATCCTTTTCTCTACTGACCATTGTAAAATGTGTCTGTCCCATGTCTTTAGCTGTCTTCTCTACTTTTCTACGTGTATCACCAGTTATCTTATCGGTATATTCCATCTCACCATGAGGAGCCATATTAGCTGCTTGAGTATACATTTCACAGAAATCATCAAGTATCTCCTCAGGACATTCGATAAAAGATTCGATAGTTACACCTTCTGCACGTTTCTTTCCTTCCTCTACCCAAGAACGCATTAAATCCCAATCAACGTCCGTGAGGTCTAACCTACTTTCAGCTCCTTCAAGAGTCTTTTTACCACCATGCTTTTGTAAAAATTCTCTACCTGAATCTTGACTGGTTCCGACATTAAGAACAGTTCTATTAATTGCTTGCGCTTCTTTCACTATTATTTTGAGAAAAGATGTACCTATACCTTCTCGGTAAAACTCAGGGTGAACAGCAATATTAAATTGACCAATGTGTTTATTTTGTTCATAGTCATCAGAACCTTGAGTAGTAGCTCCAAAACCAGCCCACCCTACTACTTTCCCTCCAGGAGTCCAAGCGAGCCAACGCTTATAATGAAAATCAGGAAATTCTGTTTTCTGTCTCTGGATAATCGCTTCTCGGTCAGGAAGAGGATCATCAGGATTCTGAAATCTAGAGTTAGCTTCAGTAAATTCAAAATAAGTCTTCCAAAAATCATCTGGTACTTCTCTAGGTTTGAATTCTCTTATTTCATATTCCATGTTCTTCACTCAATATGCAAAGTAGTTAATAGGCAGTTATATCTTTTTGCAAAAACGTTAAGAATGCCCAGATGAATGTTTACTTTAAGAAATTTGCTTAAAACGTGGTTTAAATGGAAAAAGAAATAGAGAAAAGAAATCTAATTTATAGCAGTCCAGCACTTATAGTAAATTTTGTTTTCAGTTTGATTTTTCTTGGATATTCCATATTCATTTTTATAGATGGGACATCACACATAGAGGCAGGTTTCATTTTCAATCTATTTGGTTACGCAGCAATCACTGTCATTCCTTTAATTCTCCTCATTGCTTTTATCGTTTGTTTAACAATAAAAGCTAAGAAGACAATTCTGTGGTTAATTAGTTTTAGTTTCTATCTAATTACTATAGTTTTGTATATAGTATGGGCAGTAGAAGCGCTGACATAATTTAAAAAATTTAAAGGAAACTTATTTCTTCTTTAATATAGACGAAACCGAAAGTACTGATATCAACGCTAAAACATTGACAAGGATGTTCAAACCACCACTTCTCGTTGTCTGCACCACTTCTACCATTACACAATCTGATGCCACATTGTTTGATTCATCAGTAAGCACTAAACAATAGTTATATGTACCTACTATTAGATTGTTTAGGGGGAAGTTTAAGTAAGTATTTTGATCCCAGGTGTCAGAATCAATTACAACTCCATCCCTTAGTAGTTGGTAACTTTCAGGATGAAGATCATAAGCTGACCATGTTAAATACTCTCCAGTCGCTGATTCTTCTATTACCATGTCTTCTGGAGAGCTAATCTCTGGTGCTTGTAAATCGCGAACGTAAACAATCACACTATCACTACATGCTTGATTGTAGCCGTCATAAGCAACAAGTGTGATATTGAAATCTCCTATTGGTAAATAGTTCAAACTATAAAATAGAGGGACTTGAGCTGTCCAGATACCTACCTCAAATAATGAATTATTTTCATAAATTTCATAATTAAAAGGGCTAAGAGTAGTAGTAACTGTCCAATATATCCTTGCATCAGGTTCTCCTTCATTAATGGTTTGATCTACAGGATGTGTAACAGTTGGAGCTGCAGGATTATTAACAGTAATATTGACCATAGATGTCCAGCCATCATTGGTGTAAAGATTACTAACACCAGCTTTTTCATAAAATCTCGAACCAATGTAAAGAGAGAAAGAATCTGCCATAGCTATAGTAGGAGTGATAAACCATCTATTCTTAAAAGATTCCCCTTCAGAATCAATAACTCCTCCACCTAAAGAAGATGTAAAGATGTACCCACTACCATTGTCAAACTTCATCCAAATTTCTATGGAATGAAAATCAGTCACACTATTACTACTATTAAAACTATCAACTGTTAAACCGACATCAAAGTAGATAGAAGAACCTCTTATCCAAGTAGTAGAACTTAAATCGAGATAAAGGGTATAATTTGATCCTCCAGTAGCAGTTTTCTCTGATTCATATATAGCTGCAGAAACTGGTTGTATTTTTGTCTGTTGTATTAAAAACAAGGAAGATAAAGATAAGAGAACTAACAATGGTATTTTTAATAGTTTTGCGCTAGTTTTCATCGATAAAACAAACTCTCTCTTTTCTTTAAATGGTTATCGCTTAAAAAAGCAAATTGTCAAATGATTTTCTTAAAAAATGAACTTTTTTCAGAAAAAAATCATAGTCGTCTCGCAAAATTTAAAATAATATTTATTATTCTAATATTGTGAGAAAGGTAATAATGAGTAGAAAGGTACTAGCTATTCTGGCACTCATAATGATTATAATCCCAATTAGTTCTACTGTTTCTGCAAACAGAATTATAGCAGAGGAACTCAATGTCCCGAAATTTTCTTATGGGAGCTTTCCGTTTGAGATGACTCAACGTTATTTAGAACTGGTTCTTTATCTAAATGCTACTGCTGAAGTAGATGTTATGATCATGAATGAATATAATTACCAAATCTATCTAACTGGGTATGGGGCAGCAACAGTTCTTAATTTAGCAGATGTGGAAAAAGGAAATTTCGTTTTCGATATAAATCAATTAGGAAAATATTATGTGGTAGTAGAAAACAGAAATTCTTATACAGTCCCAGTACATATCCTTATCTCCGGAAGGACTCTAGGATCTACTGCATTAGCGATTATAGGTGCAATAGCGGGGATAGCTGTTCCGATTGGAGGATTTTTATTTTACAACTATATGGGTAATAAAAGGTTGAAAAAGAAAGAAGAATTGGAGAACTAAAGTTTTTCTTCAACATATAATGACAACAGCAGCTCTTCTTTAGAAATGTAGCGTAATATTTCTAGTATTCATATATTCATCAATTCTGGAATACTGGAATTCCATTATTCATTGAATTATTATTATTAATTTAGATGAGTAAAACAATTAAACCTATATGAAAAACATAGAGGGAATCGAATGAAACAGAATTTAGAAATAAAGCAAAGATTTGATGATGCACTTGATGCCTTTATAACCTTCATCAAGCAGGATAATAGCATTCAAGCTGCTCTATTATTTGGTAGTTTGATTGAGGGAAATATTTGGGAGAAATCAGATGTTGATTTGATATTGATAAGTAATGATGAAAAAACTCCCTATAAATTCTACTGGTTAGATCAAGATGAGCTTAATTTCCAAGTAACAGTATATTCTAGAAACAGATTCAAGAGAATGTTTGAACATAATTTGTTAGGTTCATGTTTTCAAAATATGATAGGCACTAGTAGGATTCTATTTTCAAATGATGAAACAATAAATGAATATGTTCAACAAGTTCAATCACCAGGTAAAAGAGATGTAGAATTACAAATATTGAATGTTATTTCCTTGGTCATAGGAGATTTGGAGAAAGCTGAGAAATTTCTTTATATAAAAAATGATGTTGCACAAAGTTACTTGTTCATATCAAGACTATTAGACCATCTGGCTCAAATAGAAGTATTACTGAATGGTCAAATACCTGGAAGAGAGGTTATTGAACAAGCGCTAGAATTCCAACCTAGATTATTTTCAAAGATATTCA